>NZ_JBJEFJ010000024.1:0-19770 GCF_051873915.1 Pradoshia sp. | reverse complement strand
AAGAAAAAAGCCTGCCGGAAAAATTTCCAGCGGGCTTTCATCCTGTTGTCAATATATGTTATATTCTATTCTAAGAAATCCTTTAGACGTTTGCTGCGGCTTGGGTGGCGCAGCTTGCGCAATGCCTTCGCCTCAATCTGTCTGATACGCTCACGCGTTACACCGAATACCTTGCCCACTTCTTCAAGAGTACGGGTTCTGCCGTCATCAAGCCCGAAGCGTAAGCGAAGCACATTTTCTTCACGGTCGGTAAGCGTGTCCAGTACATCCTCTAATTGCTCCTTCAAGAGCTCATATGCTGCATGGTCAGATGGAGATGTAGCATCCTGGTCCTCAATGAAATCGCCAAGATGTGAATCATCTTCTTCCCCAATTGGCGTTTCCAAGGAAACAGGCTCTTGTGCAATTTTTAAGATTTCACGCACTTTCTCCGGTGTTAGGTCCATTTCTTCTGCGATTTCCTCTGGAGAAGGCTCACGGCCTAAATCCTGTAAAAGCTGACGTTGAACACGGATTAGTTTATTGATGGTTTCCACCATATGAACCGGGATACGGATGGTTCTTGCTTGGTCCGCAATAGCACGTGTGATTGCCTGACGAATCCACCAAGTAGCATACGTACTGAATTTAAAGCCTTTGCGGTAGTCGAATTTCTCAACCGCTTTAATAAGGCCCATATTCCCTTCTTGTATAAGATCCAGGAACAGCATCCCGCGTCCGACATAACGTTTTGCGATACTGACAACGAGACGGAGGTTTGCTTCTGCCAGTCGCCGCTTAGCTTCTTCATCGCCTTCTTCAATACGTTCAGCCAGGAGGATTTCTTCCTCAGCGGAAAGGAGGTCTACACGCCCGATTTCTTTAAGATACATACGCACCGGATCATTGATTTTGACACCAGGAGGCACGCTTAAGTCATTCAGGTCAAACTCTTCTTCTTTTTCAAGCTCCTGTGTATCAGGATTTTCCTCATCGTCGTCGGCTTCACTCACTATATCGACACCTTGCTCTCCAAGGTATTCATAGAATTCATCCATTTGTTCAGAATCAAGCACGAAACTGGAGAGGCGCTCTGCGATATCTTCGTATGTTAACTGGCCTCTTTTCTTACCAAGCTCCGTAACGTATTCTTTCGCCTGGTCCAATGTCATATCTGTGATGTCTACTGCTTTTTCTTTGGAACGTGCTGACTTTTCAGCCATTTGTTCCCCTCCTTCTCAATCCACTTCTTTTACTTCCGTCATAAAGAATTTCTTAGCGATATCAACTCTTTTCCTAGTTCAGCAGCACGAATGAAATCCTGCCGCTTTTCAGCCTCAAGTTGCTCCGCTTTCTTTTCTTTAATAACCATTAACTGTTTATATTTAGTAATTTGGTTAACGTAATCCAATAATTCCTGCTCGCTGGGCTCATGATGAAAATCCATCATTTCAATCTCAGTGACAATCTTTCTTAAATTCACATCAGGGAGGAAATGGAGGAACAGACTTGCATCCGCCTCGTGCCCTTCCTCATAGAAGGCGAATAAATACGTAATGATTGCTTGATGATCATCATGGTTCATTTCCATTCCATCCAGCAGCTTTTGTATGCGATAGGCCAATTCCCGGTCATGGAGCATGAGAGCCAGCAAAGTCTCCTCAGCCTTCATATGTGCCGGCTTCATCCCTTTTCTTCTCGGTGCTGGCATCGCTTGAAATGAGGCGGCCTGTGTCGCTTGTTTAGGCGCCCTCTTATTATATTTACCCACTTTACCCTGCTGATTAAGCAAGGATTCCAGTGAAAGTGTGAATTCTGTAGCAATTTGTCTTAAGTAGAATTCCCTTTCGACTTCACTGTCTAACTTTGCTGTTTCTTGAAGGACGCTTTCAATATAATCCATCTTATCGCCTTCATTTGCAAAGTTTTTGCCTCTCTTATGATAAATCATCTTGAAAGAGATATACGTATGTGCAGCCCCTATTATATCGTTTTGGAACTTTTCTTCTCCAAATTCCTTGATATAGTCATCGGGATCGTACCCATTCGGCATAAGGGCAATCTTGACATGAAGACCGTTGTCACGAATCATATCAGCCGTTTTATTCGCCGCTTCAATTCCGGGTGCATCAGAATCATAACAGATGATGATTGTATCCGTGCTCCGCTTTAACAGCTGAATATGCTGTTCAGTCAGAGCCGTACCCATCGTGGCAATTCCATTATGCACCTCTGCCCTGTCTGCAGAAATGCAATCAGCAAAACCTTCAAACAAGATCGCTGCCCCTTTCTTGCGAATAAAGGGGCGCGCCAGGTGGTAATTATAGACGACTTTACTTTTATTAAAAAGTGGAGTTTCAGGACTATTTAAATATTTCGGCTCATCACCTGCAGCAAGTGCACGTCCGGAGAAGGCGATTGTCTTCCCTTGCCTATCAAAGATTGGGAACATAATTCGATTCCTAAAGCGGTCGAAATAATTCTCTCCATTCTCTCTTCTGACGAGCAGGCCGGCCTTTTCCATTCGTTCAATGGAGAAATCCCTTTTCTTTAGGAAATTATGCACATAATCCCAGGAGTCTAATGAATAGCCCAGTTGAAACTTCTCAATGGATTCCATGGTGAAACCTCGTTCGAGCAAATATTCAAGAGCATCCTGACCTTGCTTTGTATTTACAAGCAAATGATGGTAAAATTTCCTTAAAAGCTCATGAGCTTCATACATATCATCGAGAGCATGCTTTTGCTTTTGGCCCTCAGAGGCTTCATTTACGTTTATCTCTAACGGTATGTTTACCCTTTCTGCCAGGCTTCTTGCAGCTTCAGCAAAGGAATATCCTTCTATATCCATTAGAAAGGTGAAAACATTTCCGCCAGCCCCGCAGCCGAAGCAATGAAAGATCTGCTTATCCGGTGCAACGGAGAAGGAAGGACTGTTTTCATTGTGAAAAGGGCATAAGCCAAAGTAGTTTCGGCCTTGCTTTTTCAGCTGGACATATTCGCCAACCACATCCACAATGTCATTCTTGCTGCGAATTTCATTCACGGTTTCTTCGGGGATTAATTGATTTTTCAATTGTTTAACACCTGTTTCATAATGGGTCTGAATATTGTAATTCTATATCAGTTGCTAAAATCCTTCAATTTTCGACAATATTTTTTTCATTGTTTCTGTGAAAGCTGATTTATCGATCATTTTGATTTTCTTTGGACCTTTTTCATATTTGCCTGACCGTCTTGCCTTTGCATGCAAATGCCTTGTCTCAAGAAATAGGTCAATTTCACTGTCCTTGATCTCTTTTCCCCTTGATGTTACGACATAAGCTGCCTTTGCAAGACATCCCGCTGCGAGTCCTAAATCCTCGGTGACGACAATATCACCGCTCTTCACATGATTCAATATATAAAAGTCAGCAGAATCTCTTCCTGGTTCAACCCATACCCAGGACACATCAGGATAACGATTAGTTGTATTTGTATAAGCTGCCACAAATTTGATGTTCACATCATAAGGCTCACATACTTGTTGAACCTCGGTCTTCACTGGGCAGGCATCCGCATCAACATAAACCGTTAAATGACTCTTCTTTTGTATTTCTACATCTCTCATCTTAATCCTTCTTTTTTAAGGACAGTTTGTCCGATTGTCGAATATTTTTACTAAGGATTCCTTGACTTTTTAATATACGATGCTTATTCTAGTTTATTCCTTTATAAATAACTCTAAACCTAAAGCAGGGTATTTTATCACAATTTTTTATTATAGAATAAATTAAATCAAATTTCCACTCTTTTGTCCTCTGGTAATTCAGACCATCCAAACAACCAAAAAAACATGCTTTCGCATGCTCTTTTAGTTTCGTTTGTTAATGATATCGCTAATCATATTGGCTGTCTCTTCTACCGCTTTATTCGTGACGTCAATGACCGGACAGTTAAGCCGGTTAACGATTCTCTCGAAATATGCGAGTTCTTCATGGATTCGGTCCATGTTCGCATACACAGCGCTGTCATTCAGCCCTAATGATTTCAGGCGTTCTTTCCTAATATGATTGAGCTTATCAGGACTGATTTTTAACCCGATACATTTTTGGGGATCTACCTTAAATAATTCTTCAGGCGGTTCCACCTCAGGAACTAACGGCACATTCGCCACCTTCAACCGTTTATGAGCTAGAAATTGTGATAATGGCGTCTTCGATGTACGAGAGACTCCGACCAAGACAACATCCGCCTTCATGATGCCCTTCGGATCTCTTCCATCATCATATTTCACGGCAAACTCGATGGCTTCTACCCTTTTGAAATAATTTTCGTCCAACTTTCGGACAAGACCCGGCTTATTGAGTGCAGGTGTTCCATATTTCTGTTCAAGAATATCAATTAGAGGACCGATGATGTCATATGCAGTGACATTCATTTCATCTGCCTTCTCTTTCATATACGTGCGGATCTCCGGCTTCACTAATGTGTAGGCAACCACACCGTTATTCATTTGTGCCACACTCAGCACCTCATCAACGGTTGAGACATCTTCCACAAACGGTATTCGCTTCAAGACGATGTTCTCACCGCTGAACTGACTGACGGCTGCTTTTGTTACGAGGTCAGCCGTTTCCCCAACTGAATCTGAAACCACGTAGATTATAGACTGTTCCATAAGCGTCCTCCAGGTATCACTGGCCCACTGCCGCTTTTTTACCCATTATCGCTGGCTAAAGAAACGAAGGCCTTGGTTATATTCGTTTTTGTAATTCTGCCAACCACTTCATATCCATGATCATTCTGTTTCACGACCGGCAAGGCATCAATTTGCTTCTCAATCAACTTCTCCGCAACATCAATTAAGTAGTCTTCCTTCGTGCATACTGTAATGTTTGGCATACGTGTCATAATGATGTGCACAGGAATGGTTGTTAAATCCTGCTTGCCAAGACTTGCACGCAAAAGGTCCTTCCTAGACAAAACACCAACGAGCAAGGATTCCTTATCCACAACGAATAATGTTCCAACGTCTTCTAGGAACATCGTGCAAATAGCATCATAAACAGTCACACCCTCGCTGACGACAACAGGGATTGACTGATAATCTCCAACATGAAGCTTCTTCAAGTTATCTGTTAGTAGCTGTGTCTCTGTTTTGCCTGTATAGAAATAGCCCACTCGGGGTCTAGCGTCCAAATAACCAGCCATCGTCAGGATGGCTAAATCCGGGCGCAAGGTCGCACGGGTTAGATTTAATTGATCGGCAATATGTTCGCCTGTAATAGGTCCATTATCCTTCACGATTTGGAGGATATGTTCTTGTCTTTTTGTTAATTCTATTGTACTCACCACCCTAAAGTGCCATAACACTTCGCTCTACTATAGTATTTATTATATACTATTTATTCGTGAAGTGTAATTAATCATCCTAAACTTAAAATAAGCCTACCCAAAAGGGAATGAATTCATTCCCTTTTGAGCGGGCTTTTTCAGCTTTAGGCTTCGCTAAACAGATATGTTGATTTAACTTGGATGTCGTACTGCTTATCTGCCGACATTGCCCTCTTATTGCGGGCCGGACACCTTAGTTGGTATTCCATTTATCAACATTATGTGAATCTAGCTTAAAACTTCATTTTACTGCTCAAGAATGCAGGTAATTCCTCGATGCTTACTCTCGTCTGCTCCATTGTGTCTCGGTCACGGACGGTAACCATCTTATCTTCAACAGAATCGAAATCATACGTGATACAATATGGTGTTCCGATTTCATCATGACGGCGATAACGTTTACCGATGGAGCCAGCTTCATCATAGTCCACCATAAAGTCTTGTGCCAGGTTAGCAAATACTTCTTTCGCACCCTCAGACAGCTTTTTAGACAACGGAAGGATAGCTGCTTTATATGGAGCAAGCGCTGGGTGCAAATGCATCACAGTGCGGCTTGTGCCATCTTCAAGCTGTTCTTCTTCATAGGCATCAATCAAATAAGCCAATGTTACACGGTCCGCACCTAAAGAAGGCTCGATGCAGTATGGTACGTATTTTTCATTCGTTTCTTGATCAAGATAGTGGAAATCCTCACCTGAATATTCCATATGGCGTTTAAGATCGAAATCAGTACGAGAAGCAATACCCCAAAGCTCGCCCCAGCCAAATGGGAATTTATATTCAAAGTCAGTTGTAGCGTTACTGTAATGAGAAAGCTCTTCTTCTTCGTGGTCACGAAGTCTGAAGTTTTCTGCTTTCATGCCCAAGGAAAGAAGCCATTTCTCTGCAAAATCCTTCCAATAACCAAACCACTCAAGTTCAGTCCCCGGCTTGCAGAAGAATTCAAGCTCCATTTGTTCGAATTCACGTGTACGGAACGTAAAGTTACCCGGTGTGATTTCATTACGGAAGCTTTTCCCGACTTGCGCGATACCGAATGGAAGCTTTTTGCGCATTGTACGCTGAACGTTCTTGAAGTTAACAAAGATCCCTTGTGCTGTTTCCGGACGAAGGAAGATTTCATTCGTGCTTGACTCTGTCACACCTTGGAATGTTTTGAACATAAGGTTGAATTGACGAATTTCTGTGAATTCTTTGCTTCCGCAATCAGGACAAACGATATCATTCTCTACAATCAATTCCTGCATCTTCTCGAATGGAAGTCCATCTACGATAATTTCCTGCCCTTTTTCCTGCATAGCTTCCTCAATGAGCTTATCAGCACGATGACGCGCTTTACATTTCTTACAATCAATCATTGGATCATTGAAATTTCCGATGTGGCCGGATGCTTCCCATGTACGAGGGTTCATGAGAATAGCAGAATCAAGACCGACATTGTATGGGGATTCCTGGATGAATTTCTTCCACCATGCCTTCTTAATATTATTCTTCAGTTCAACGCCTAGCGGGCCGTAATCCCATGTGTTAGCCAGACCGCCGTATATCTCAGACCCAGGGAAGATAAACCCCCTATGTTTTGCATGTGATACAATTTGATCCATTGTAATGGTCATAATCGTTCTCTCCTTTAATTCAATATAAAAAAACTCCCGCCACTATGCATAATGCATAGGGACGAGAGTTTACCCGCGGTTCCACCCTATTTGCCAAGAATCTTGGCCGCTTTAAAATGCGTTACTCCAGACTGCCTTCTTTGGCAAGATATCATTCGGCTCCCACCATCTCCGAACTCGCTAGGCATACCCTTATCCAAATACTACTTTCCTTCACAGTAACTACATATGAATGTATCTCACATTCTATCCAATTCACCCCTGTATTGTCAATACACAGATTAAAAGAAGTTTCTTTTAAAGCTGGTCCTTCATCTTACCCATCTGTCTTAGAAAGCGTTTTGTCTTCAATTCGACACCTAAGTATTCATCATAATAGGCATCCAGCACTTGACGGATTTCCTTCTTAGTCGCATCCTTGATGGAAATCGTTCCAAGCCTGTCCAAGTCCATATAATAAAGGACACGAAGAAGTCTCGCCACCGCAGGGGAAATTTTCATGCGGTATGGGTCTATTTCCTCGCAGCGATGGCACAGGAGTCCGCCTTCACGGATAGAGAAAGAGAAGGACCCATCCTGTGCCCCGCAGTTGACACAGCGATTCAGCTCTGGAGCAAATCCGAATAGACTGAGCATCTTCATCTCGAAAATATTGACGATAATCTCAGGGTCATATTCCTCATCAAGATAACGAAGCGATTGGTAAAATAGATTAAATAAAGCTTCATGCGGCTTTCTTTCTTCCGTTCCCTTATCTAGAAGCTCCGCTATGTAGGAGGCATAGGCTGTCAAAAAAATGTCCTCGCGGATTGAACGAAAGGACTCTATCGTCTCTCCCTGCTGCAACTGGCCAAGGCCCCTGCCAGAGAGAAATAAATAATGACCGAAATGAAACAACTGAGTGACAGCAGAAAAGCGGCTGTTAGGCTTTTTCGCTCCTCTCGCCATCACTCCGACTTTGCCAAATTCTCTTGTATATAATGTAATGATTTTGTTCGTTTCACCATAATCGGTTGTGCGAATTACAATGCCTTCACATTTAGCCAGCACGCCACTCACTCCAATATGACGGCAAGATGATCCCTTATACGATTGGGATGTTCAGCTCTTCATTTTCTTCATTCATGATTGGCTGGTTAGCGTCTGTTTGTCTTTCAAGTTCCTTTAAAAGAAGATAAGTATCCACGCTTCCGGTTTGTCTAAACACATTCCAGGTAAATTCAATCATACTTATTCCACCTTTCATTGATAGAAACTAGTTGTTCTTACCTGACTTTAGCTTCACCAACCAGACCGAAAATCATGTGGTTAAAAATTGGCTGATTTCCCATTCGCCTCACTGCCGAATAATATAAGCCCCGTAGTAAGAGGGCTCATCCAACTACTTGGAACAAATTCCCTTTAAGCGAAATTCATTCCCGCTTCGTTTTTTAATACTCATCTTCCCTGAAGCCGATATCTCTTAAATGAGAAGCTTTGTTTCTCCAGTCCTTTTGCACCTTCACCCATAGTTCCAAGAACACTTTGGAACCGAGAAGGTTCTCAATATCCACACGTGCACGCTGTCCGATTTCTTTAAGCATGGCACCTCTCTTACCGATGATGATGCCTTTTTGTGAATCCCGTTCGACAATGATGGTTGCCATAATATGAACGGTTTCCGCCTTTTCCCTGCGTTCAATTTTATCAATTACCACCGCAATGGAGTGAGGTACCTCCTCACGCGTCAAATGGAGAGCCTTTTCCCTGATCATTTCTGAGATGATAAATCTCTCTGGGTGGTCCGTAATCTGATCAGCTGGATAATACTGAGGTCCTTCCGGCAGATAGGCATTGATTTGCTTTAGCAATGTGTCCACATTATTCCCCTCAAGAGCCGAGATAGGCACAATTTCAGCAAAATCATATTTCTCCTTATACGTATCGATAATACGGAACAGCTCATCCGGATGAATTTGGTCAATCTTATTGATAACCAAAAAGACCGGTGTCTTATAGGATTTCAATTTCTCAATGATGAACTCTTCGCCGCGTCCAAATCCTTCTTCCGCATTGACCATGAAGAGAATAGCATCCACTTCCTGAAGCGCATTGGAAGCGACCTTCATCATGAAGTCGCCGAGCTTATGCTTCGGTTTATGAATGCCTGGTGTATCAATAAAGATAATCTGGCTATCATTCGTTGTCAGCACACCTTGGACCTTATTTCTAGTTGTTTGAGGCTTATCGCTCATGATCGCAATTTTTTGCCCAATGACACGGTTGATAAAAGTTGATTTCCCCACATTCGGTCTTCCAATGATAGATACGAAGCCCGATTTAAACTTGGTGTTGGTTTGATTACTCATGTAAATCCTCCGGTGAAAACGCTCCAGGCAATAGTTCTTTGACCGTCAGTTCAAGAACATCACCCTTTAAGTTTGTTAAAATGACCGGCATGTCTTCGTCACATAGCTCGGAGATTACCTGGCGGCATGCACCGCATGGTGATACTGGACGGTCTGTATCGGCCACGACCGCCAATGCTTTGAACTCTGTCACACCTTGTGCCATTGCGGAGAAAAGAGCTGTTCTCTCTGCACAGTTACACATAGAGTAAGCGGCATTCTCAATATTACAGCCATGATAAATCGTTCCGTCAGCTCCAAGCAAGGCTGCTCCAACACCAAAACGGGAGTATGGAATATACGCCTTTTCCCTCGCTTTTTTTGCTTCTTCAATTAATTGTTTTTTTTGCATGTAAGTACCTCCTAAGATTTCTGTTTCACATTAATAAATTCATTATTCTCGGCAAGAAAATAATTAGTCCGACAACCGCCGAAAAGATGGCATACACGAGGACAGCTCCTGCTGCGGTATCCTTTGCAGCCTTTGCCAAAGGATGCGTTTCATTCGTGACTAAATCGACGGCTTTCTCAATAGCTGTATTCATCAGCTCTAGGGCAAGCATCCCCCCAATGGCCGTAAGTACGAATAGCCATTCTAGCTTTGTGATGTCAAAATACACACCGCATATCGTCACAATAAGCGCCGTACAGGCATGAAACCTCATATTGCACTCATGGGCTAACCCATAGCGGATACCTGACCAGGCATAGGCAAAGCCTTTAAAAAACCGTTTAAGACCGGTTGGTTTATCGTGTAAGACCATAGCTGTCTAACAGCTCCCTTTGTCTTGAAAACATGACCTTTTCATCTTCTTCATTCATATGATCATATCCAAGCAAATGAAGGAAACCGTGAACCGCCAGGAATCCAAGCTCACGTTCATTTGAATGACCATATTCAGCAGCTTGCTCCTCCATCCGGTCAATCGAAATAATGATATCTCCTAAAAGGGCTGGTTCATCCGAGCCGATGATTTCAACCTCTCCCTCACCCATCTCTTCCATCGCAAAGGAAATAACGTCTGTCGCTGCATCCTTATGGCGATATTCCTTATTAATTTCCTGAATTCGGCTGTTATCCACGAATGTAACTGACACTTCGCTGCCTGTCTTCACTTGCTCATGCCTTGCTGTATGTTCCAGCAGATTTTCCACAAGCTTCATTTGTTCGTCGGTCACTTTATTCGTTTCATCCATGATGTCAATCGTTAAAATCAATTCCTTCACCTTCTCTATTCTTTATCATCCATTTGCGGATATTCAATTCGATTATGGAAAATACCTGTCAATGTTTCACATAATGAAACTGTTACCTTTTCTAATTCCTTGAGTGTAATATCACATTCATTAAATTGACCGTCATTTAATTTGTCAGCAATGATCGACCTAACCAGCTTTCCAATCGAATCCTGTGTCGGCTTTTTCAAGGAGCGGACTGCCGCTTCCACGCTATCCGCAATGGCAATAATGGCCGCTTCCTTTGATCTCGGTTTAGGCCCTTTATACCGATAATCCTTCTCCTCAGGAGCAAGCCCCTCTTCCTTGGCTTTATGATAGAAATACTTCAAAAGGGTCGTCCCATGATGCTGTTCAATGATATCAACAATTGCTTCAGGCATCCTATGCTTTCGAGCCATCTCTGCCCCATCTGTTGCATGGGCTAGAATAATCTTAGCACTTTTCTCTGGAGACAGACGGTCATGCGGATTATCAATGTTCGTCTGGTTCTCAATGAAATAAGCAGGGCGCTTTGTTTTACCGATATCATGATAATAGCATCCCACACGAGCGAGCAAGCCATTAGCCCCAACCGCCTCACATGCCCCCTCAGCAAGATTGGCCACCATCACACTGTGGTGATATGTACCCGGCGCTTCCATTAATATCTTGCGAAGCAATGGATGATTAGGATTGGAGAGCTCAATCATCTTCATGGAAGAAAAAATGCCAAAGCTGCTTTCAAAGAAAGGAAGCAGTCCAATGGTGCTGATTGCTGAAATAATCCCAGAGGAAATGGCGACAATTGCCACCCAAATATAAGGAATCTCCGCGCCGTCAATCCAATATAATCCTGTGATAAGCACCAAATTGATAAGAGCATTGAAAAGACCCGCCCTTAAGATGCTCGAACGTTCATGATGCTGCCTTAAAAAGACGATTGCCACCAGCCCGCTGATCAGCATATACATCCCAAGACTCGACTGAACACTGCCGGATAAACCATCCTTAAACATAATACTCCCAACGATAGAAAGAAGGATGCCGATCGTAACTGCATACCTGTCCTTCATAAGGATGGTAATCAGCATGACAGCCATCGCCGATGGAAAGAGAAAGGCCAGGGTTTCATCGCTGAGCCGTGCCGTAATATGGATGATTTTCATCAGTGTAATGCCTATTACATATACAAGGGAGAAAATAAAGATATTATCCCGGACTTGGTCTGGTATCTCTACTTTACGAAAAACCAGATAGACCCCGAAGAATACTAAAATCAGTATCGCACCCAGTCCAACATACGGTAGAAATGACTCCTCACTCTTCAGAAGACCAACCAATTTTAGCTGGCGGTAAACCTCCGCATCAATTAAGTATCCTTCCTCAACGATAATCTGTCCTTGCAGAATCCGGACAGGCTCCACATTTTCTTCAGCCTTCTCCCTTGCTGTTTCCGTTGCAGAAGAATCAAAGAACACATTCTGGATAATCGCATAGCGGCCAATATCAATGGAGGCAGAGCGCAGATTCGCAGTTGGCATACTATTATACTTAATCTGTTCTTCCACTTTCTTCTTGGCATTCTCAACCTCATTGGCCCGTATGCCCACCTTCATCATGTCATTAACGCTTGTTTTCGTCATATCCTTAGCCAAGGCTAAGTCAGACTGTGAGGAACCAAGTAAACGAAGAAGAGTTTCATCAGAAATGTCCTTATTGATTGTGTCAGAGAGCCGGGAACGAAGATTCTTTAAATGCTTCTTTGGCTCATTTAGAATCTCTGCCTTTTTCCCTTCCTCTACTTCCTCATTCTTCAATCCAGCAGCCACGACATCCTCTGCACTCGTGAAGATATCCTCCACCATCTTTACCCTTTTTTTAACATATTCCTCGTTAGGTGTATAGATATCTTCCACACTGTTGACAGCTTTTTGTTTCTTCTCTGCCGTCTCAACTGGGTCTTCGACCGTTTTTGGTGAGCGAATGGTCGTATCTGCTACACTGAACTGCTTAACATCAAGCTTCTCCGGCTGTACGCTGCTAAATAACAGTACATAAGAAAGCACTGCTAATAAGAATAGCAGGGTTGCTTGGAGAATCGGATTTTGTTTCCAGCTTTTTATGGAACGAATGATTGTATTCAGCCAATTCACGTGCTTTCCTCCTTCAGACGGAAGAGTCTCTATGTATAAAATCGAACACTTGATGTTATAATATCAGTTTTTGGCAAGCGTTTCACCTTGTTTTCCATTTCAGACACAAAAAAGAAAAGGGCCACAGTATACCTGCGGCTCTCTTTCCTAGAGGATTATGATTATTTTGTTTCATATTTCTCATAGGCATGAATAATCTTGGCCACGAGCGGGTGCCTTACAACATCGGTTTGATCCAGATGGATAAATCCGATTCCTGTGACATTCTTAAGGATATTTTCTGCTGCTTTTAGCCCGGATTGAATGCCTCTTGGCAAATCAATTTGCGATGTATCTCCCGTAATCACCAGCTTTGAGCCAAAGCCAAGTCGAGTTAAAAACATCTTCATTTGAGCCTGTGTTGTATTCTGCGCTTCATCCAGAATGACAAAAGCATCATCCAGTGTCCTTCCGCGCATATAAGCCAACGGGGCAATCTCAATCGTACCGCGTTCAATCAACCTTGCCGTCTGCTCTGTGCCCAATATATCATGCAGGGCATCATATAGCGGTCTCAAGTATGGATCGACCTTCTCCTTTAAATCTCCCGGCAAGAAGCCTAGACTCTCGCCCGCTTCGACTGCAGGACGAGTCAAAATAATACGCTTAACATCCCCGCTCTTCAGGGCGAGAACCGCCATAACGACAGCCAAATATGTTTTTCCTGTACCAGCCGGACCAATACCAAACACAAGATCCTTGCTCCTGATAGCAGAAAGGTATTCCTTCTGTCCTAAAGTCTTTACACGGATGGACTTTCCTTTTGCATTCTTGGTGATCTCTTCGTTATATAAATCCGCAAAATATTCAAGCGTTCCATTCTTGGACAGATTGATAGCATAGGCCACTTCACGGGGTCCAATTTTGATTCCCTTGCGGACAATGGTCAATAAAGCTTGTAAAATCTCATCCGCACTCTCGAGATTCTCTTCTTTTCCCGAAATACTGATGGTCTCGCCGCGGGAGATGATATTGACAGAGAGCTCACTTTCCAACAGCTTGAGATTGCTATCATTGACACCAAACAACTCTGCCGCTTCATTTGGTGATTCTAATTGTAAGTTCATAAGTTTTGCTTGATCTGACATTCCTTAGTCTCCTTGAATCATCGGTTGTCCGATTGCAATATTTTCTAAAACTTGATAATGTATAGTCATTTTAACTTTACCATTGTGGCTCCGCTTGTGCAAAATTTTTTCGTCAATAATGGATGCATCATCCGGTGCGAGTTTCAGCACATCCTGCCTGGCCATCTTTTCTGCTTGGACTGCCGCTTCTTCCTCCGTATACACGCGCACTGCTTTTTCCTTACTTAAATATGTCTTCTTATGAAAGGTTATTGGGATTTCCCAGCCAAAAAAGCGAAAGACCTTCCGATCCTCCTCAACCTCGTATTCCGGGAATCCGTGTTCCCCAAAGCCCCATACAGGCATCTCGAAATCACCGAACTTAATGGTATTCTTGGTTTTAGAATCACCATTAAAGACAAATAAATTCGTTTTCAGCGGAACAGTCACCGTGGTCTTATACCATGTTTCCGCCATCACCTTTCCTTTCGCCCCTACAAATTTCTTATTATCTTCCCTTCCAATAAAGCCGCTCACCAATATATCCCCTTTCTGAACATATTGGTTTTTCTCAACTATTCCTTGTCCTTTTTCAACCATCGGCTGGACAATTGTCCCACTCTTCGCCGCAATCAAGTTCATATAGGTCTCATTTGCCTCTTTTTTAGGCTGCTTCTTCTCTACAACCTGAAATTCAAAGGTTGTCCCCTTCAACTGCACGCCAATCCACGTAATAGCAGGCACACGCTCACTTAATTCCTTCTGGATATCCTCCATCTGATCCAATCCGAATTGTAATTTACCGACCTTTATATCCATTTCCTCAAGCGCCTTGCGAACTTCATGCTCAGTAGCCGGACTTGCTCCCTTTATTTCGATTCCCCAGACAACATTAGAAAGAATGAAGATTAATGTGCAAAATAAAAATAGTCCAACAAGCAGGCCGCTGTACTTCAGCAATTTCTTTCCAAAGAAATAGGCCCCCTTTCTTTCCAGAAAGGTCACCTTACACTCGCTTTTTCTTGCTGCAACCCTCAGTGTCGGCACTTCCTCAAGCTTCATATAAAATACAACCGTTTCCGTCCCCATGTTTTTAACATCCCATACGAGCACCTTTTGCTCAAGAAGACGATTAATGAATCTTGTTGCGCCCCTGCCGTTCACTTGAACCTTCACATATCCGCTCAAATGATTTGTCCAATCGTTTTTCATTCGAGTACCTCCCCTTGCTACTCTTCAAGAAATAAGACTTGATCAATCTTTCCCTCAAGCAGGATTTCCTCTGGAAGAATCGTCTTTAACACAAAGCCTTCACCCTTGACCAGAAGTTGTCCGCTCTTTAGCATTAAGCGCAATTCCTTATCTGAAAAAGCCAGCAGCCCCTTGTGATTTTCTATGTATATATGAATTTGGCCAACCATCGTGATTCTCGGCAGGTCCATCATAATATCTTCCGGCAGGTCCATGGCGGCCGTAACCCACCTCTTCAACCGATTCCCCCATGCTCGGGCCATAAAGAGCCCCCTTTCTCCCTGATCTGGATATACATAAATGCGCCTCGTTTCGGCTGTATATAACGACAAGCGTATCTATTACTCAGGAGTCCTCTCCTTATAACCTATTCGCAGCGAGCTGCTTACATGACAACTAATCCTTAGGGGGAACAGAGAATATCAGAGCCGTCATTACACACAAAAATAGACCCTCCGAATCACTCGGAGGGTCTATCTGAAATTATCTAATATGCCTTCTTTTCGACCTAGGCGGACCAAGAATTTCGGACATAATAACAGCCTGTCTTAAGTCAGCCTCCCGTAAATTCACACGTGGTCTTGAACTTTCGGATGCCTGGTTACTGCTCTTTGGCCGTAATTCTTCTGGGATTGCCTTTCTGGCCATTTGTACGGGCACAGAGACTGCCGCTGGTTCAGGTGTTCTCTCCTTCGGCTGAGAATCCGCCAGTTTCGCCTTTTGCCGCTCATATTGCTCCTTAATCGATTGAGCCAAAGTCTCTGCTTTTCTCTCCAATTCCGGTGACTGGCTCAGCTTCTTCTTCAGCTGGCGCTCCCTTTCCTGGATCTTACGGCGAATCTCATCATCTGCTCCGGCCATTTGCATGACAGGCTTCTCGCTCCCCCTGCCCTCAGGACGATTTGTTTTCTCATCCGGCATTGGATCAGGCGGGTTGTTGCTCTGCTCTGCTTCCTTATTTCTTCCGAAGAACCAGCTGATCAGACTGATGATGATGAAAATTAAAATGGGATTATCCCATATTGCCCCTAATACCATGGATAGAACCTCCTTTTCCAGGATACCCGGTTAAGGGATCTTATTTCTCGTCGTCCTGATTCGTCTGGTCTTGATTCATGTTGCCGATGGACTCTCTCATCTTCGTATCGGAGGCAAGGTTTTGATAATTCATGTAATCCATGATTCCCATATTACCAGCTTTGAAAGCATGAGCCATCGCAAGCGGTACTTCAGCTTC
Source organism: Pradoshia sp. (assembly GCF_051873915.1). Taxonomy (NCBI): domain Bacteria; kingdom Bacillati; phylum Bacillota; class Bacilli; order Caryophanales; family Bacillaceae; genus Pradoshia; species Pradoshia sp. Next base: position 3,447 of record NZ_JBJEFJ010000024.1, on the reverse strand, counting down.
AGATTCTACAACCTTCGCCTTCATTTCTTCTACTTTTGCCTTCATCTCTTGCTCTTGTGCAATCGCCATCGCACGGCGTTCCTCTGCTTTTGCTTGGGCAATCTTCTTGTCTGCTTCCGCTTGTTCTGTTTGAAGCTCAGCACCGATGTTTTTGCCGATATCCACATCTGCAATATCGATGGAAAGAATTTCAAAGGCTGTCCCAGCATCCAGCCCTTTGCTTAAGACGGTCTGGGAGATCCTTTCCGGATTCTCAAGAACAGTCGTATGGCTTTCACTTGAACCAATTGTCGAGATAACACCCTCACCAACCCGGGCAATAACCGTATCCTCTCCAGCACCCCCGACAAGGCGTTCAATATTAGCCCGTACGGTAATTCTCGCTTTGGCCTTCACTTCAATCCCGTTCAATGCCACACCCGCAATGAATGGTGTTTCAATGACCTTTGGATTTACGCTCATTTGGACAGCCTCAAGCACGTCACGTCCTGCAAGGTCAATTGCAGCACAGCGCTCAAAGGTAAGGTCGATATTGGCACGATGAGCCGCGATTAGCGCATTAACAACCCGGTCTACATTTCCTCCAGCCAAGTAATGGCTCTCAAGCTGATTCGTTGTCACATTCAATCCTGCTTTTGATGCTTTAATAAGCGGATTGATGACACGGCTCGGCGCTACACGGCGGAGCCTCATACCAATTAACGTGAAAATACTAACACGGACACCTGCAGCGATCGCAGAAATCCAGAGCATAACCGGCACGAATGTAAATAAGACGGCCAGAACAATGATAATGAGCGCAACACCCAGCAGGGCTGCAATCGTTCCACTTGTTAATACCATATTTTATTGTTCTCCCTTCATTTCTAAATTACTGATTATCTTCATCTAATTGTCGCACAACTACACGGGAACCTTCCACTTTAACTACTTTAACAGCAGTTCCCTTGTTAATAAAGCTTCCCTCACTGACCACATCAATTCTCTCTCCATCAACCAAAACCGTTCCAGCAGGTCTCAAGTCAGTCAGCAGAATCCCTTCCTTGCCGATGAGCTCAGTTCTGTTTGTATTGGAGATATAACCTTTCTCGGTGCTTGTTGAATCAAACAGTACAAGTCGATCAAAGGCCGTGAATTTCTTCCCGAAGAATTTAATCAGAATGACGGCTACCAAAAAGGCTGCCAGCAAGGCAATGAAAATCGATTTCGCCATAAGTTCCACATCCCCCGAAGCAAGAAATAAACTTGCTATTATTGCAATAAAGCCTACTATACCGATGATTCCTCCCGGTATGAAAAATTCCAGCAGAATCAGGCCAATTCCGACAATAAACAGAATCAAGGTTTCATATCCGGCAAGCCCCGATACGAGATGACCATAGAAGAACAGCAGCAAGGCAGAAATACCAGCGATTCCCGGCAGTCCGAAGCCCGGAGAATAGAGTTCAACGATGAGTCCAATCGTACCGATGGATAACAAAATCGGAATGATATAAGGATTCGTTAGAAAACGTGCCGCCTTATCGGCAAAGGTTTCCTCAAACATCACTTTCTCTGCTTCCTCAAGCCCTAGTTTCTGAAGAAGTGCCTCTTCATTTTTGACAGTGCCTTCACTGTAGCCGATTTCACTTGCCTGAGAAGCCGTCAAAGTAAGAAGCTTTCCTTCCCATGAATCATAAGCTGATGGCAGGTCAACATCCTTTTCCGCCATTGCTTTCGCAAAGGACGGGTTCCGGCCGCTTGATTCTGCCGCCTTCTCCATATTAGCCAGCCAATAAGATTGTGCCTTCTCATCGGCAGCATTTCCATCTGAGGTGATGACTGCCGCTGCTCCCATCGTGGCGCCCGGCACCATGTAGATTTCATCCGCATTCAATGATATGAAGGCACCAGCTGATAAGGCGCGATTATCGATAAAGGCTACGGTCTTAATATCCGTTTCAGCAAATGCCTGCCCAATCTCATCCGCCGCATCAACAGCTCCGCCTGGTGTATTAATATCAAATATGATTGCTTCTGCCCCATCTTCCTCAGCAGTCTCGATGGCACGGGTCAAGAAATTGGCTAACCCTTTCTCCACATCATTATGTATAGGAACAATATAGACTTTCTCTCCATTACCTAAGCTTGTATTTGGCCCGCCGATGAAGCTCAAGCAAAAGGCGGCAATAAAAAAGAGCGACCACCAATGTTTCTTCACTCTCTCTCTTCCCTCCTTCCCATTTTCCCTTATAGTCCATTATACGTACAAAGACCTTATTAGTTTCAATATTCTTGTGCATTTATCTGTTTTTTCCTGAAAACATAATAAAAAACCCGCGAATCGATTGATTCACGGATTTTATATGTCTTATTTTGAAAGATGTTGCAGTACCAGTTTATTAACTAAAGATCCATCAGCTTTGCCCTTCACCTTCGGCATGATAGCGGACATTACTTTCCCCATATCAGCCTTAGAAGTGGCATTTGTTTGGGCGATCGCTTCAGTAACAAGCGCATCCAGCTCTTCTTCGCTTAATTGTTTCGGCATATAGCTTTCCACAACAGCAATTTCAGCGTGAAGCTTTTCGGTTAAGTCCTGGCGCCCTGCTTTATCAAATTCTTGAAGGGAGTCTTTACGTTGCTTTAACTCACGTGATAGCACGGTCAACTCTTCATCCTCGGATAACTCTTGTTTGCCAAGCTTAATTCCTTCATTCTGAAGAGAAGCCTTCATCATTCGGATGACAGAGAGCTTGTCTTTATCTTTGTCTTTCATAGCTTGTTTCATATCGCTGTTTAAACGCTCAACAAGACTCATTAAAGGCACCTCTTTTTAGTACTTGCGTTTTCTCGCAGCTTCAGACTTTTTCTTACGTTTAACACTAGGTTTTTCATAGAATTCGCGCTTTCTTACTTCCTGCATAGTACCTTGCTTGGAAACTGTGCGTTTGAAGCGTCGAAGAGCATCTTCAAGCGATTCGTTTTTCTTAACGACTGTTTTAGACATCTCTTTCCCTCCCTCCGAGCACAACAACTCTAATTTCCTCATGTTGAAGGAAACCATGTACCTTAAAATTATAATATATCAGGTATCTTAGGTCAACTGTTATTCCAATTTTAACGCTTGGTTTTATCGCATTCTTTTGACACGATTTTATTTTATTTCAAGCAGGGAATTCCCGTACAAGCAACTGATTCATCAATGGCCGTGCAAGGCCTTCTGATCTGGACATAAACCGTTCCATTGATCAACCGCTTTGCATAACGAGCAGCATGGGCTATTCACGATCCTAAACACTTTAACCGCTTTACCTTTCAGCAAAAAAAGTCCAAGGTTCACTTAAGAAACCTTGGACTCCTATATTATTGGGCTACTGCTTCAATTTGATCGTCTAACACGCGGACGAATTGCCCTTCGTTATACGGATAGCCAGCCTTTGTGATTTTCACTTTGACGATTTGGCC
>NZ_JBJEFJ010000023.1:0-3631 GCF_051873915.1 Pradoshia sp. | reverse complement strand
TGTATAGAAATAAACTTCAATTCTCCGGTTTCTATAAAGGAAAAGGAATGACGAAGCTGTCTAAGAATGCGAGCATTTTCTTAGTATCTTGTGCTGTCCTTCTGCTTATTGCCGCTCCTTCCTTTGTCTAAAATCCAGCCTTCCATACAAGGAGATTCAGCTAATGAAAATGAAGAAAACGCCATTTGGATGATCAGTATGATAATAACAATCATCACTGCCTTAATGAATGTGAGCTCCAAAGAAACCGGGGGAAGTATATATGGCTTCCCCGTTGATATCGCTGAAACATATCGGAATCCAGGTATGTCACTACATGTATGGGGTTTCCTGCTCAATCTGGTCTTTTTCTATTTTATTCTTCAGCTTATTTCAAGGATATTCTTTAGAACCAAGGAATAAGCTTGGCACCGCATGCCTTTTCATAAAATTCAATCGGTCCAGCTTGTTCGATTACAGCATAAGCATAGCCTCTGTCAGCCATGTCCATTAAGCTGCGATGCAGCAATTCTTTTCCGACTGAATGTAAACGAATGTGGTTTGAGGTTCCCATTGGACCAAACATCCCTTTCTTCTCTACATCAAAGCAGGCAAAACCTATGATTTCCCCATTATATTCCGCAAGAAATACGGAAAGTTGACCGCTGGCAGGAAGATGATTTATCCGTTTGATCCAGCGGTCGCCAAATTCACTCTTAATGAACTGTTTCAACTCCGGAAGATCTGCATGCACTGCTCTCCGGATGGAATTCTTATACCCTATATGACTTTTGCTCTGATATTTTCCGAGATGAACAACCATATCCCTAGGCACACAAGCAATATCGATAATAGCTTCTTTCATTTCCTCGGTTAACCAATCATTTAAGCTTGAATCGGTTTCTAGAATGCTTTGAATGATATGGCCTTCATTTATAAGGGTTTGACGGTAGTACTGTCTTTTTTCGTCTGCTTTTTCTAAGACAAGTGATAAATTGGACTGGCTAGCCCTCCCCTTATCCTTTTCATCTTGCTCTTTCATGAAATTCAGAAATTGATTCCCTAATTGCTTATGTAAATAGACATGTAATTCCCCGCAAACGCCTGCAGCTTCCCTGCAAGCGGCGATGAACAAATGATGGGGTTCAATCACATCTTGATTATATTTAGCAGCTAATTGAAGAATTCGTTTGCTCCGTTCTGTTAAATGATAATGAGCTCGTTCCATTCCATTTGCCCCTATTCTTTTAAAATCATCAAATCAAAAATCAACCGTTATAGATACCAAAAAAGAGTCCTTATTTGTTCCCTTCTCGTTCATACACTTCAAGCAGTTTTTCTACAGAGATATTATTGATCGTCATTCCTGTTATGTCACTGTCCGTAATTTGTAAATTACTTAAGTTGCTGCTGCTAATCTTCGTTCCTTGAAGGTCACATCTTTCAAAAAAGAGCGGTTTCTCATCTTCCCCAAGATTTGTATCGATAAATTGGACGCCCGCTAACGTAACAAACCTCAGTTTGCTGTAGGATAGGTTTAAATCGGCATAAAATGAATGCTTTAAATTAATATTTTGAAACCTTGAGTGACTAAGATTACAGTTACTTATATGCATATTCATCAGGTTACTGTTCGTATATGAACTCCCTTCCATATTCACTTGATAATACTCGTTTTTTTCCATTTGGCAGCTTTCATATTGGGTTTTCGAAAGGACTTTATTTACAATTAGCTTCTCTTCTCCGGCCGCACTTCCTTTTCTCTTTATGTAGCAGTATTCATCCTCGGTTTTAAAGGTAGTCTCGTACCCCATCTTCTCGTAGAAATGATGATTGTTCACTTGTCTGCTGGAAGTCTCAAGATCCCAGGTTCTCACCCTTGGAAATTCCTCTTCTATTAATTCCATTACTCTTGAACCGATCTTTCTCCCCTGGTAAGCTGGATCAACGAATATGCGGTCTATCCTTCCAAAGGACTTTCCTGTTATCGTCACAATGATGCCGCCGACAATCACTTTGTTATATACTATTTTGTAATAAACTAATTCTTCCATCATATATCTAGTCATCTCAATGGAAGAATATCCAGGAGGTTGAATATTGTAATCTCGCATTTCTAGATTAACTGACCATCTCCTTGTTTCTTCATCAAAGGTTTTTTCATTATTTCTGTTAGCTTTTCAGCATCCCAAATAGCTGCTTTTTCAATCGAAATCAATAGTTTATCCACCCTTACTTAATATTTTTTTGAGCAAGTTGACTGCTTATTAAGCAGCACCATTCCAGAATTAACGATATGAAAAGGAGAAACCTATGAAGACACTTGCTGCCGTAACACCCCTTGAGGAGCAACAACTATACGAAGCATTAAAGCACTTTCAAGAGGAAGGAAGACTACCAAAACATATACATAAGAATGTGCTCATTAAATCTATGCTCACTCATATCGGTACACCGAACAGTGAGTTAAGAGACCAATTAATATACGGTTCTTTCTGTGAGCTAAGCCTGAATAACCAAATCGAGCATAAACTATATATCGAATTAGCTGAGTATGGTGTAAGTGATGCCTTCTTGTTTCATGGCATTGGCGAATGCGGGACAGATACCGTTTTTACGAGATCATTTACAACCCTATTACTCGCGCTCATCCTGTATAAAGATAATGAAGAGAATTTCTTGCCTCAAGGTATATTGGATAAGATTAAGGAAAATATGATTCTTTACATAAACGCTGAAAGGGATTTAAGAGGATTTGTCCCTAAGAAAGGCTGGGCACACAGTATTGCCCATGCTTCAGATGTTGTAGATGAACTCGCCAAAAGCAAAAAAATTGACCAGGAATCGAGATTGGCTCTATTACATTCACTTTTGGATAAAATCTATGTACATCAAAGCGTGTATGTACATGATGAAGACGAAAGAATCAGCAACGCCATCATTTCGTTCCTTCATAATGGAGTCAGCCCGGAAGAAGTAGCAGCGTTAGTTAGAGGAATGCCATCAAAGCTTCACGAAATAAAGAAACAAGTAGAAGAAGAAAACTATTGGTTCCTCTATGCTAACTGTAAGACCTTTTTGAAAAGCCTTTATTTCGCAATCAATGGGAGGGATGAACTGCCTACCTTGCAAAAGGAAATTGAAAGCTGCTTAGCTTCTCTCTAATAAACTTCAAAAAGAATCATTACTGTGCATGAAATTTGTCATATAGCTCGTCAAATCGTTTTTTCAGAAGGGTGATTTTTGATTCAGCTGATAGGATATCGAGCACATCATTATTCACGTATACTAAGTACTCTTCATTATAAAAACAAATATAGAGGGGCATATGTCCTCGCATAAGCTTCAAGAAATATCGGTAGATTTCCGATGCCCTCAGGCTATTCACCTGCGTATAAATGATATAGGCATCCAAATCTTCATTCCATCTCTTATGGTTTTTCCAGTTCGTGATAGTAACTATCTTTCCTAGCCCTAATCTTTCTCTACGAATGCCATCTGCCGTTTCATAGCCGGAGATGAAGAGACAAGCAAGGTTTTCGCCACTATCAAACATATGGTAAAAAACCTGCTTTAAGGTCCCTGGATTTTGCTGAAAATCTGACATCGAAAAACGGATTCTTTCTGAATCATCTACTTGAAAAAACGGTGT
>NZ_JBJEFJ010000022.1:0-19919 GCF_051873915.1 Pradoshia sp. | reverse complement strand
CCGCCTGCCTTTTTTTGTTGAGTAATAACCTAGCGTCCAGCCGCTCCTTCTGGTTCTTTCTTGAAAAAGCTTCGCATCGCATGAAATACATCTGCTTTCTGCTTCAAAATATAATATTGGAATTTCTCATCCTTTATATTCTTGTAGGCAGACATGAGTGTAGAGTTTCGGTTATATTGATTAACCTCCCCATACCCGAACATATTAGAGACCTTCATCAATTCACCAACCAGCTTGATGCAGCGCGGGTTGTCTGAGGTTAGATTATCTCCATCCGAGAAGTGAAATGGGTAGATATTATAACGCTCTATTGGATATTTCTCCTCAATGATTTCGAGTGCCTTTCTGTAGGCGGATGAACAAATCGTGCCTCCGCTCTCCCCCTTCGAGAAGAAGTCCTCCTCTTCGACAACCTTCGCCTCAGTATGATGGGCTATGAATTCAATATCAACCGTTTCATATTTCGTCCTCAAAAAGCGCGTCATCCAGAAAAAGAAGCTTCTGGCCATATACTTTTCCCATAGACCCATACTGCCTGACGTATCCATCATGGCAAGAACAACAGCCTTTGACTCCGGCTTCTCAATGGTATTCCATGACTTGAATTTCAGATCCTCCTGAAAGATTGGCACAAATCCAGGCGTACCACTTAAGGCGTTACGTTTAAATGCACTGATCATCGTCCGTTTCTTATCGACATTTCCCATTAAGCCAGTTTTCCGAATATCATTGAACTCATAATGCTCTGTGACATGATCTCCTTGATCCTTCTGCTTCAGATTGGGCAGCTCAAGCTCTGAGAAGAGTGCCTCTTGAATCTCGAGCAAGGATACCTCTGACTCCACATAATCCTCTCCAGCCTGATCGCCGGCTTCCCCGCCTTTACCTGGTGCCTTCTGGCCAGCGCCGTCTCTGGCGACAACATCCCCCACCTGCGAATCACCGTCACCCTGGCCAACATGCTTATTCTTATCGTAATTGTAACGAATCTTATATTCATCGAGAGAACGGATTGGTATTTTCACGACATCTCTTCCATTGGACATAATGATACTTTCCTCTGTTATCAAATCGGGCAGATTGTTCTTGATTGCCTCTTGCACTTTCTCCTGGTGTCTTTGCTGATCGTCAAATCCTTTTCGATGGAGGGCCCAATCTTCCTTTGAAATGGCAAACTGATGGCTGCTGTTGTCGGACATCTCTTATCCCCTCCTGTATATCCCTCATGAGAAATAAAGGTTAACCCATTATTGATAGATTACTCTATCCTATGCGGAAAACATGATTTATTGCCAAAATATTCAATAAATAAGACAAAGATCTTTAATGATACAGCCGATTCTTCATAAACGAAAACAGGCAGAGAAACCTTCATCGTTTTCTCCGCCTGCTTCATGTGTATTGCCTACTTATCATTCACTTCTTCGTCCTCATGCTGGACTGGGTCTGGTGACTTACCATAATCATTGGCCAGCTCTTCATTGGTCCGCAAATTCTCCATTTGCTTTCCTAGATTTTTCATTTCCTTTAAATCCGGAGCCATTTGCCCATTTTCCACTCTACTCTCAGCAATGGTTTCGGCCTTTTCTGTTTTCTTCATTTTTCATCACCTCTAGTCCCCCATTTCCCTTTTTCAGGAAAACCAAACTCAGGGGGGGATAGAAGGCGGCAAAAGCAGAGAACCCTATTATAAGGGGAATCATATGAATAATTAACGATTTAAAAGGCTGCCTACATAACGCAGCAATTCATTGGCGGAAGTCGAGTTATAGCCATGCTCATCAATGAGGCGGGCAACGACCTCATTTATTTTCTTCAATTGTGTTTCATCCGGGGTCTTAGAGGAGGTGGTAATCTTCACAACATCCTTCAAATCAGCAAACAGCTTCTTCTGGATGGCTTCCCTCAGGCGGTCATGAGAGTTATAGTCAAACCGTTTTCCTTTACGGGCATAGGCAGAGATTCGGATAAGGATTTCTTCTCTGAATGCCTTCTTCGCATTCTCTGAAATACCGATTTGCTCTTCAATCGATCTCATTAATTTCTCATCAGGATTAATTTCCTCACCGGTCAGAACATCACGAAGCTTCGATTTGTTGCAGAATGCCTCAACATTATCGAGGTAATTATTCATAAGGGTCTTAGCTGACTCCTCATAGGAATACACGAATGCCTTTTGAACCTCTTTTTTGGCAATATCATCATATTCCTTCCGGGCAAGTGAAATATAATTCATGTAACGCTCCTTTAGTTCGGTTGTAATGGATGCATGCTGATCCAACCCTTCCTTTAGCGAGCGCAGTACATCAAGAGCATTAATGGACGGCGTTTCTTTCCGGATAATGGTCGATGAGATTCGGTTAATAACATAACGCGGGTCAATACCGCCCATTCCCTCATCCGGATACTCCTTCTTCAGCTCTTCTACATCAGCTGTGTTGAATCCTTCTACATTCTCTCCATCATACAGACGCATTTTCTTCACCAAATCAATATCACCTTTTTTCGGGTCCTTCAATCTGGTTAATGTTGTGAACATCGCAGCTACACGCAAGGTGTGAGGGGCAATATGCACACCAGCCACATCACTGTCTTGAATCATTTTCTCATAAATCTTCTCTTCCTCAGATACCTTTAGATTATATGGGACAGGCATGACGATAATCCGTGAGTGCAGGGCCTCATTCTTCTTATTGGCTATAAAGGAACGGTACTCCGTTTCATTCGTATGCGCAACGATGAGCTCATCAGCAGAAATAAGGGCAAATCTACCAGCCTTGAAATTCCCCTCCTGCGTGAGAGAGAGCAGATGCCATAAAAATTTCTCATCGCATTTCAGCATTTCTTGAAATTCCATCATCCCTCGGTTGGCCTTATTCAATTCTCCGTCGAACCGGTAGGCACGCGGGTCTGACTCAGAACCATAGGTCGCAATCGTCGAGAAATCAATACTTCCTGTTAAATCTGCGATATCCTGCGATTTTGGATCGGATGGACTAAAGGTACCGACACCCACCCGTTTATCCTCTGACAGGAAGATGCGCTCCACTGGCATATCCTCAATCCGATTATGATAATCTTTCTCCAGCCTCATCATATTGAGCGGCGACAGATTTCCTTCAACACGGATACCATACTCATCAAAGAAATCATTGCGTAAATGCGTTGGAATTAGATGGAGCGGATCCTCATGCATAGGGCAGCCCTTAATGGCATAAATCGCTCCCCTTTCTGTGCGTGAGTATTTCTCCAGCCCTCTCTTCAATAAAGTCACTAAAGTCGATTTACCGCCGCTGACAGGTCCCATCAATAACAAGATTCGCTTTCTGACATCCAATCGTTTAGCAGCTGGGTGAAAATATTCCTCTACGAGTCGTTCAAGCGGCTCCTCAAGACCAAATAGCTCTCCCTTGAAGAAGCTGTATTTCTTCTTGCCATTTACCACTTCCACGCCCGCATCCTTGATCATGTTATACACTCTTGAGTGAGCTGATTGGGCTACCCAGGGCTTCTCCTTCAATAACTGCAGATAATCTCCGAATGTTCCTTCCCATCTCAGTTTTTCCTCTTCATCTCTGAATTGTTCTATTTTTTTTAAGATATCCATTCAGTATAGTTCCTCCCCTAGCCATGATTCAGCTGCTATTGATACATATGCTTGTAAACGGGCAAACATGTATGATATGGATGATAGCTCATGATGTTGAAATCCCCATGCTTATCACCAATATATTCTTGGACAAGGAAAAAAATACTTCGGTATGGTATACTTTTCTAAAGTGACCAAAATAAGGAGGAAGGCGCAGTGACAGTTGCTATTATTCTTTTAGTATCCCTCACGTTCTTGACGGCTATTTTTTCAGCTGGATACAATGATAAGCCGAGATAACCCTTTATTTTGTAAATAAAAAAGCGATTCGCCTGCAAGCCCTATCGGCCATCAGCGAATCGCTTTTTTCTATTTATTTGCATAGCCTTTTCGATTCACAAACTCCTTCATATGTTCGCGCTGTTTGCCAGTCAGCATCGCAGCTACCTGCTCGCTCCAGCGGTCCTTCCGTTTACCCCCAGTTCTCATATTATAGTAAGCGGAAATTGTTTCATCGTATTCTTTCAGCTGTTCTTTCTTATCCTCGTATTCATTTTCATGGAAGACCGCTTCAAATGGCAGACGAGGCTTAATGGCTGTATCCTGATCCGGATAACCGACCGCCATGCCGAATAAAGGAATGACTCTATCAGGAAGCTTGAGCAAATCTGACACCTTTTGAATTTCATTTCTAATTCCGCCTATGTAACAAATCCCAAGCCCCATCGATTCTGCCGCAATCGCTGCATTTTGTGCTGCGAGGGCTGCGTCAATGACTGCCACCATGAATTTCTCCATGAAATCAAGACTGCCTCCAAGGTCTACACCTGCCATATCAGCAGCCCTTTCATGTCTATTCAAATCTGCACAAAAAACATAGAAATATCCATTATGCTCTACATAGGATTGGTTCCCCGCAAAAGCCGCCAGTTCTCGCTTCTTTTCCGGATCAGAAATGCCAATAATCGAATACGCCTGCACGAAGCTTGAAGTCGAAGCCGACTGCGCCGCCCGGACAATCTGCTCAATCTGCTCCTTTGATAGTGCCTTATCCTCAAATTTCCTAATGGAACGATGGTTTAACAATAACTCAATAGTCTCATTCATCCTTTTTCATCTCCCCATCTATACTCTCTTTTACTATACCAAATAGAAGAGTTCAGGATATAATGATGAACCTTATGGGATGTAGAAAAACCTTGAATGATGTACGTCATTATTTTGAATCAAAAGTATTCCACTATCAACACTCATCATTATCATAGCCAAAATAATAAGCGAAGAGAGTCTCTCTTCGCTTATTTCCATCACGCTAAATGACCGTAATTCTGTTGTCTCAGCGCTTCATAGATAACGATCGCAGCTGTATTTGATAGGTTAAGGGAGCGGACATGCGTATCATTCATCGGCAGACGCAAGCCTCGTTCCGGGTGCTCCTCTAGAAGGTGCTTTGGCAGGCCGGTAGTCTCTCTTCCGAAAATGAAGAAGTAATCCTTCTCGGCATCTGCATACGATACATCACTATGATAGTGCTTCGCAAACTTTGTAATATAGAAGAATTCTCCCCCTTCGTTTTTCTCGAAGAATTCTTCAATGGAATCGTAATAAATGATCGTTACATGCTCCCAATAATCAAGGCCGGCCCGTTTGAGCATTTTATCATCTGTTGAGAAGCCAAGCGGGCGGATCAAATGAAGGGTTGTATCAGTCGCCGCGCATGTGCGGGCAATATTACCGGTATTTGCCGGGATAAGCGGCTGGTATAAAACAATATGTAAAGACACTTTATTCACCTCTTGTTAGAATAACAGCCTTTATTATACCACTTTTATGCCATATCCCTAAATCGAATGTCTAGCGAGTGATAATATGAAAAAATTTATACTGAATATCCGGTGTATAGGCTGTTGAGTCCTCATAATCCCAAAACCGCATGCGGCTGTTGGTCGTATGGGCATTGACAAGAGGGTTTCCATAGCCGTCCATACCTGTGATGATTGTATTATGATTAAAGCGTCCGTCTCCCTCAAAATCGTAGCAAATGATATCTCCTATCGAAAGCTCTGCAGGACTGCTGACCTCGATTGTCCACTTTGCCCCTTTAAGCATCAGCATAAAAGCATGGGCGACCGTCCAGCTATAGCTCCAATTGCTCGTTCCTTCCATCCACCAGCCCCTCGTCCGCACCGGCTGGCCCCACATCGGGACTCCCCCGGCGCGAAGGCATTGAGAAATAAAATTCGTACAATCATCTGTGAATTCAGGATAGGATGGATTAAATGCATTCCACCAACGTTCGGCATATTGGACAGCCTTCAGCCTGTCATAACGGAAATCAGGCCACCCAGCTCTATGCTGAAGATCGAGAACGGACCAATCGCTATCTCCAGCCTCTGCCGGCACCCTTAGCTCCTCATCCCCGATAAGCTCGCCTGAAGAGAATTCTGCCCTTCTCCGCTCCACTTCTTCTTCTATATAAAACTGGTCTCCATGCTTAATGGCAAATGACCAATGAATCGTATACAGAGCCTCCCGCTCCGTCATATTCTCCACGGTTCCTTTCCCCATTACTTTCACCAAATGTCCCCCGCGCTGCTTCAGGCTCATTTTCTTCTTTAACAGCCGTTCATCCTGGGCTGTTCTGGAGCGTTTCCGTTCACCTGCGAGCAAGGCAATCCGTTCCTTCAGCAATGTTTCAAGCTTTTCCTTCATGTCTCCATCCTCCCCTCCTTTATAAAAATATGAAAAAAAGCCGGGGTCATTCCCCCAGCTTTTCAAGTTTGGCGATTGCCTGATCAATTTCCTCGCAGACGAGCTCTTCTTTCTCCACTGCTAAACATTCTCTTAAAACCCGCTCTGCCTCCTCTCCGCCGATTTTCCCGATTGCCCAAGCAGCCGTTCCCCTTATGACAGGGCGCGGATCCTTTCTAAGCAAATCAGCAAGAGGCGGAATATTCTCATGGTCCTTGAAATGAGCTAGGGCCAGAATAGCATTACGCTGGATGGGCATCTTTCCTCTCCAGGAACCTGACAGGCTGCCATATTGCTCCTTGAAGGAACGGTTGCTCAAGTTCAAGAGAGACAGCAATTCAGGTTTAACTATCTGCGGGTCAGCCTCCAATTCCTCATGAAGATGATAGTCAATGCGCTTATTGTATGGACAGGATGTCTGGCAGGAGTCACAGCCATACAATCGATTGCCGACTTTTTCTCTAAATTCGTCTGGTATCATTTCCTTTGTCTGTGTCAGGAAGGAGATGCAGCTTTTGGCATTGATTTGTCCGCCAGCAACAAGCGCACCTGTTGGACAGGCATCAAGGCATTTGGTACAAGTTCCGCATAAATCCTCCATCGGTGTATCCGGCGGAAACGGGATGTTCGTAATCATTTCCCCTAGATACATATAGGAACCGTATTCTTGGTTTAATATCGAACAATTTTTTCCGCTCCAGCCTATACCCGCCCGTTCTGCAACAGCGCGGTCGGCCAATTCGCCCGTATCCACCATTGATTTTAGCCGGGCATCAGGAACTCTTTCCTGAATAAAGGCTTCAAGCTTGCTTAGCCGATCCTTTACAACATGGTGATAATCAAGTCCCCAGGAGGAGCGGCTGAAGATTCCTCTTCGTTCCCCCTTCTTACTTCTCGGTGCATCATGCAGACGAGTTGGATAGGCAATGGCAATCGCTATGATGGACCTTGCCTCTGGCATGAGCCGTTTCGGGTCTGTTCGTTTCTCTAAATCCGGTTCCTCAAAGCCGGATGCATACTTTCTCTTTTGCTGCTCAATAAGGCGATCCTTCAATTCGAGAAAGGGGTCGCTTGAAGTAAAACCGATTCTATCAATGCCAATCGTCTTGCTGTATTCAATAATCTCTTGCTTTAACTGATAATCATACATTCTTATGCCCCTTCTCCTTTCTTCGGATCTTATCTCATTGTATGGTATACTATTTTCAAAAAAGTGGGAGGTGTCTGCATGATCCACATAAAAGCAGACGAACAGCTCTTCGCACAAGCTGGTGATGTTAAGTTCGGTATTATTCATTATGAGGGAATGGAGGCAGGAAATATACCTTCCATGCTTGTTGGCCGCCTTCAGCTATATATAGAACAGCTGCATACCGAGCTACAAATGAAAGAATGGGCCGATTACCCCGGAATTACAGCGTGGCGTAAGATCTTTAAGAAAACAGGAGCTGATCCTTCAAAATACCGTCCATCCGCAGAGGCATTATATAGAAGAATAAAAAAAGAGCCCTCTGCTCCAACCGGAAACTCAAGCATTGCTCTAAATAACTTCTTCTCCCTTCAATACGAGATTCCGCTTGGCATTTATGACGTCAAGGCTATCAAAGGTGATGTGCACATTAAAATAGGCAGTGAGACTGACAGGTATGAAGGACTGAACGGCCGTACGAATACATTGAATGGGATAATTGGAACATTTGATGAGGAAGGAGTATTTGGCAGCCCATACGTGGACTCTGTCAGGACAAGTATTCAGGACGATACGAAGGACGCACTTCAAGTCGTCTATTTCCACCATGATCACTCCATCGAACAGGCCGGGAAAATGCTTGAAGCCATCTCAAAAATGTTCATTCAAGTTCACGGAGGGGACTCCTCCATCTATCTAGTAAGTCATGAAAATCAAAAAATAGACATATAAAAAACGCAATGCTTCGTACTCTTCGTTACGAAACACTGCGTTGTTAAAGCGGGTGAAGGGAATCGAACCCTCATCATCAGCTTGGAAGGCTGAGGTTTTACCACTAAACTACACCCGCAAGCACGATAGACATTATATTAACAGAAGGTACACAGCTTGACAACCTTTTTGCTCAAAGTCGAAAAATGCCAAAAAATCATGAGATTATAAAAACAAAAGCGCCGTTGAGTAAATCCGGCGCTCTTATCATTTATCAATTTTTTAGATTTCGATATTTCGCTTCGCTCTTCGCATTATTCATAAAGCAATAAGCCGACTCAAAAATATTCAATTTTTCGACATGACGATAGAGTGACCAGACTTTAGACGCTTTTTTGTACTCGTCCTCATCTAATGAGTGATTATGCCTGCGCTTAAAGAGCAGAACTTCCTTGATTGCATATGCCTTAAACCCTCGTTTGAATATTGAGAGCCAAAGCGCACTCTCTTCAGGAATATTTTCGTTGCTTGTAAGCTGTATCTTTCCTATTATGTATCGGTCAATCATAACAGTCGAACCAGCAATAAGGTTCACGTTGTGGAGGAAACTGGAATAAGTAGTTTGTTCAGGCATAACAATGATTGGCTCATAGGCTTTATTGCTCTCATCAATGATTTGGTAATCTGTACAGCTAAACCCAATATTATGTGCCTCCATGAATTCCAATTGTTTCTCAAGCTTATGATGCGGCCAAATATCATCATTATTGATAAAGGCTAAATAACGGCCTCTCGCCATCGTAATACCAAAATTACAAGCTTCTGCATGACTAATTGGCTCTTGCAGAGTTACAAGCTTAATTCGTGAATCCTCCATCATTATTTCCTTAATTTCCGAGGAGCTATCATCCTTTGATAAATTTTCGACAATAATAAGCTCCCAATTCTCATATGTTTGTTGTCTAACAGACTCAATTGTCTTCTTGATATAATTCTCTGCGAATTCATTTACCATAATGATTGATACTAATGAACGAAATGGTATACTGCTTCTCACCGTATTTCACCTTCCTTATTCTGGTTGAATAAATATTATATTAAGATAATATTATGTACCCATACATCATCTTCAATAAACCGATTTAAACGAAAAAGGAGAAGGAAAACACATGGTTTTCCCTTCCCCCTTTTTATTTATGAATCAACAACACTAGTTTCACTTTTCGGTTCGGTCTCAGTCTTTGGCTTAATTAAGATGACGAGAGAGCCAATCAAACCTAATACGATTAGCAGAGAGATCCATAAATTCTCTGTCAATCCTAAAATGAGATAACCAACCAATGCCACACCTGCACAAATCAGGGCATATGGCAGCTGGGTCATTACATGATCTAAATGATTAGAGCCAGCACCTGTTGATGATAGAATCGTCGTATCAGAGATTGGGGAGCAATGATCCCCAAAGACAGCCCCAGCGAGAACGGCCGCCATGGCTGGCAGCATCATCTCCGGGTCGGTTGCTGCCGCGATTTCCCCGGCAATAGGAAGCAGGATTCCAAATGACCCCCATGAGGTTCCCGTCGCAAAAGTCATAACCCCAGCAACAAGGAACATCACAAGTGGCAGATATAAAATATTAAGATTAGATTGCTGAACGAGACCTGCCAAGTAATCTCCTACTTGGAGGCGGCCAATCAGATCAACGAGTGCCCAGGCAAACAAGAGAATATAAACAGCCGGGAGCATGGTAATAATCCCTTGTGCAAAGCTCTTTCCAAATACTTTCCCCTTGATTCCTTTATGATAGTACACCTGCTTAGCAAACATAATAAGGGCAGCTGCTAACCCTAAAAGTCCCCCAATAACAAGTGATTGGGTCACATTCGTATTCTCTAGAACAGCCAATATCGTTACTTTACCGGAGATTGCTGTAAAGCCTGTCCACATCATGGCGGAGACTGTTCCGATAATCAGCGTCAAGATTGGCACGAGCAAATCATAAACGGTTCCTTTCTGGCTTGTTTCCAGCTTTTCCTTTAACTCTCCCGGAATAGATTTCGCCGGGTCGTATACCTCACCTCTTATGGTCGCACGGTCCTCATGCGCTTTCATTGGACCAATATTCCAATTGCGGTAAGCTACAATGAACACCATCGCAATCGCAGCAATCGCATAAAAATTCATAGCAGACATTTGAAGGAATGCGGTAAGAGCACTATACTCCGTGTATTGATGCTGGGCAAAAATAATGCCTAGAAGGGCAATAATATACGCTCCCCAGCTGGATATTGGGGAGATGACACAAATCGGTGCAGATGAAGAATCAATAATATACGCAAGCTTAGCCCTGGACACCTTTTGCCGGTCTGTAATCGGGCGGGCGACCTGTCCAACTGCAAGCGCATTGAAATAATCATCTATAAAGATAAAGATTCCTAGAAGCGCTGCCACAAGCTGTGCCCCTGTTCTCGTTTTCACCCTTTTCATCGCCCACTCTCCAAAGGCCCGGCTACCGCCGCAGACTGAAATAAAGATGGTAATAATACCTAGTAAAAGAATGAATAGGATGATATAGAGATTGGATACATTCCATGCTCCTTCAGATATGAAAATACCCTTTACTGCGTCCCAAACAATGACAGCCGTTTCTCCTAATTTGAAATCAGCCAGCATAAAAGCAGATGCAAGAATACCGACTCCAAGCGATAACAGGATCTTTCTCGTCAAAACCACCATCAAAATAGCGATTAATGGCGGCAGCAATGAATAAACCGAGTTTTCCATAGAAAATCCTCCTCTATTTTGTCAGAAACCCTGATGCTCCATACTTCGGTCATATCTTTAATTAATGCTTGCGATGGATAAAAACATTAAGTAAAAATACAATTCGAAGTATATATATACTATTTTAATATAACGATTTTCAATAGGGAAGGGTAGTTGAGTTTTAAAAATTGGAAATTATGAGACAAATTGATTAAACCATAGCTGAATGAGCAGAAGAAGTGTCATAATACGCAGTATCGGTTTAACATAGTGAGGCTTTAATTTCTCCGCTATTCTTACCCCCGCTTGAGCACCAGTAATCGAACCAAGCATCAAGCAGAGCGTTATGGGCCATATGATATTACCAGAAACTATATATGTCACCGCGGCTCCCAAACAGCTTGACACAGTAGCAAGGCGAACAAGCGCAACCGCCTTCATGTAGGAAAGATGAAGATAACCAAAAAGGTTAAACAGCAAAGTCCCTTGACCTGGCCCAAACATGCCATCGAACATTCCTATCCCAAAAAGACCGGAGAGACTATATTTATTCAAGTGGAGCTTTTCCCCCTGATCCATGAAATTTCCTTTACCCAAAAATGAAAGAATGTAACCAAATACCAAGAAAATACTCGCCACTACGTTCAGCATGGATGATGACATAAAAGTCGCCGTCATCCCTCCCGCAACACCTCCTAAGGCACTTACCGGCAGAATCCAGAAGGACTCCTTCCAATCCACTTGCCCCTTTCTATACAAATGCCAAAAGCTCGTAAACGAACTCACTGTGTTGGACACTTTATTTGCTCCAATTGCCGAGTGGACAGGCACCCCCAAAAGAAGCATGGAGGGAAAACTAATCAATCCTCCGCCTCCTGCCAATGTACCGACAGTTGTAGCCAACAATCCGATGAAATAAATATAGACATAGTCCATCTTTGTATCGCCTCCCCCATAAGCATATGCATGAAGCCTCCTAAAGAAAATGACTGATTTATAAAGGTTTGGCATAAGAGAAACTTATTAAAAAGGGTTTGTTCCCTGCAGCTATTTTTCTTCTAGCTGTAAGAAACAAACCCTTAGAGTGATTAGTGACCGCCCAAGTAAGCCAGCTTCACTTCTTCACTTTCATTAAGCTCATTTGCTGTTCCAGAAAGGACGATCCGTCCCGTCTCCATAACATATGCCCTGTCTGCGATAGACAAAGCCAGGTGGGCATTTTGTTCTACCAGCAGAATTGTAGTTCCCGCAGCCTTTATCTCTTCGATGATACGGAAAATTGTCTTTACGAGCAAAGGAGCCAGTCCCATTGAAGGCTCATCAAGGAGCAAAAGCTTCGGTTTCGCCATAAGTGCTCTTCCCATGGCGAGCATTTGCTGTTCACCTCCGGAAAGGGTCCCAGCCTGCTGCTTCACTCGCTCCAGTAGACGGGGAAATAATTCATACACCTGTTCCATATCCGCCTTAACCCCTGCACGATCTTTGCGAAGATAGGCACCAAGCTTCAGGTTTTCCTCCACAGTCATATTGGCGAATATACGTCTCCCCTCTGGTACATGGGATATTCCTTGTTTTACAATGGATTGAGCGGCATTCCCCCCAATTGATTTCCCTTCATAGAGGATACCTCCCTCCTTCGGCTTTAACAAACCGGATACCGTCTTCAGCAAGGTGCTCTTCCCGGCACCGTTCGCCCCAATAAGAGTAACAATTTCTCCTTCTTGAATATCCAATGTCACCCCTTTAATCGCTTGAATGTTCCCATAATAAACAGTGACATTATCAACATGAAGCATCAGCTCACCTCCTCGCCAAGATAGGCTTCTATGACAAGCGGGTTTTGCCGAATTTCTTCAGGTGACCCATGGGCAATCAACTGTCCATGGTCCAGAACATAAATACGTTCACATACTCCCATAACGAGCTTCATATCATGTTCAATCAAGAGAACAGTCAAACGGAAACGCTCCTTAATCTCTCCAATCAATTCCATCAGCTGCCCTGTCTCTTTTGGATTCATGCCGGCAGCAGGTTCATCAAGCAAGAGTAATCTCGGCTTACCGGCGAGCGCCCTCGCAATCTCAAGTCTTCGCTGCATGCCATACGGCAGGTTCTTCGCTTTCTCATCCTTGTACGGGTGCAGATTGAATATCTCTAATAATTCCAGAGCCTTCTCCTCTATGATCCGCTCACCCTTAAAATGCCCGGGAAGCCTAAGAATAGAGCTTATCATCGAGTGATTTGCCTGTGAATGATAGGCCACCTTAACATTATCAATGACGGATAATTCCCCAAACAGGCGGATATTTTGGAAGGTCCGGCACAGCCCTTTCCGAGTAATCCTGTAGGGAGCAAGCTTGTTCAGCCTTTGTCCATCAAAGATGACAGCCCCCTCTGTCGGGACATAGACACCTGTTAATAAATTAAAGAGAGTCGTCTTTCCAGCCCCGTTTGGTCCGATTAAGCCGCAGAGGTCACCATGGCCAAGCTCCATACACACATCACTCACCGCCTTAAGACCGCCGAATTGAATTGATAAATGCTCGACACTAAGCAATGGTTTGCTGGTTTCCATCCTTTGGACCCCCCTTTGTCTTTCTCGTCCATAAGCTTGTAATTTCCTTCGTACCGAGCAGTCCCTGTGGACGATAAATCATCATGACAATCAGTACTAAGCTATATAGAAGCATCCTCGTTTCAGGATAATCAGACAGGAATGTCGTCACAAGAGTCAGCAGCACTGCGGCAATAACCGTCCCTGAAAGGCTGCCGAGACCCCCTAATACAACTAAAATCAAAATATCAAATGACTTTAGGAAATTAAAATTCGCCGGCTGAATGAAATAAAAATTATGAGAATACAAGGCACCTGCAATCCCGGTAAAGAAAGCACCGATAACAAAGGCTGCCACTTTATAATAGGTCGTATTAATGCCCATTGCATCAGAGGCTGTTTCATCCTCACGGATTGAAATGCAGGCCCGTCCATGTGTGGAATTAGTAAAGTTCCTCACCACAAGAATCGTGATCATCATCCAGAGGAAAATCCATCCCCAGGTCGTTTTATGGGTGACCATCATACCAGAGGCCCCTCCAACATAATCCATATTCAAGAAAATAATGCGCACAATCTCTCCAAATCCAAGCGTCGCAATAGCGAGGTAATCCCCCTTCAATCTAAGGCTTGGAATTCCAATCAGCATACCAACGGCTGCTGCCATCAGACCGCCAATTAAGATGGACGCTAGGAACGGAAGTCCCATTTTCATGGTCATAATGGCTGAGATAAATGCCCCGACAGCCAGGAAACCTGCTTGTCCAATAGAGAACTGACCGGTTATGCCCAATATTAAATGAAGACTGACCGCTACGATGATATTAATGCCTATCGTAATAACCATATTGGTATAAAAGCTGTCTATGATACCGGCAGAGATGATTGATTGCATGACCAGAAAGAATATAAGCGCAAGAATCATGGTTCCAAAAAAGCCGTTTATTCTTTTGAAAATCCCCATTGCCCCCATCTCCTATACTTTTTCTTTCTTGTTTTTGCCGAACAAGCCTTGAGGCATGAATAGAAGAATCAGGATGAGCACGACAAAGGCTGCGGCATCTCTCCATAGTGAGAAGCCTGCGGCACTGACAAGCGCTTCAATCATACCGAGCAGCAGACCTCCAACCATTGCTCCCGGAATGATGCCAATGCCTCCAAACACTGCGGCGACAAATGCCTTCAGCCCTGGAAGAATACCCATTAACGGTTCAATTCTCGTATAATAAACACCAAAGATTACACCCGCAGCTCCGGCTAACGCTGATCCGATTGCAAACGTAGCCGATATTGTATTATTAACGCTGATGCCCATTAATTTGGCTGCATCTGCATCAAAGGATACTGCCCGCATAGCTCTTCCAATCTTCGTGCGGTGAACGATAACTTGCAGCAAGACCATTAGGCAGATTGCCACGGCAAGGATAAGGATGGATTGGCTTTTAACCGTAACTCCGAGAATATCAATATTGGAAGATGGCAATACATCATTAGGATACGCCTCAATCTGAGCGCCCCTAATGTAGATCATTCCATACTCAATAAAGAGAGAGACACCGATTGCCGTTATCAGGGCTGCGATTCTGGTCGCATTCCGAAGCGGCTTATAGGCAATCCGTTCAATCAATACGCCTAATATAGCGCATGCTGTCATGGATAATAAAAGCGCCGGAAGGAAGGAAAGCTCAAGAATTGTAATGGCATAGAATCCGATGAAGGCTCCTACCATAAAAACATCGCCATGGGCAAAATTAATCAATTTAACAATTCCATAAACCATTGTATAGCCGAGTGCGATCAGTGCGTAAATGCTTCCGAGCGATATTCCGTTCACAAGCTGCTGGATAAATTCCATATGTGACCCCCTGGTTATTAGAATAACAATTAAGAGCAGGAGACTGATGAATCAGTCCCCTACCGGTCTATTATGGTTCAATATTGGTTTCAAAGACCTGCTTTCCATTTTCATATTTCAAGATGGCAGCAGCCTTAATTGGATTATGGTTTTTATCAATGGTCAGTTTGCCAGAGACAAGGTCAAGTCCATCTGTTTCAGCAAGCGCTTCTTTAATCTTTTCAGGGGCAGGGTCATCGCCCGCTCTTTTTACCGCATCTGCGATAAAATAAGCCGTATCATAACCAAGGGCTGCAAAGGCATCTGGGGATTTATCCTTGTATTTCTTTTTAAAGGCGCTGACGAATTCTTGAATATTCTTAGCGGGGTCTCCTGCAGAGTAGTGGTTTGTGATAAATGTATTCTCTAGTGATTTTTCACCGGCTATTTCCAGCAGCTTTGGAGAATCCCAGCCGTCTCCTCCCATGAATGGCACATCAAGACCAATTTCACGCCCCTGCTTTAAAATCAACCCAACCTCTTCATAAAAAGCCGGAACAAACACAAAATCAGGATTAGCCTTCTTGATACGCGTTAAAGTCGATTGAAAATCTGTATCCTTTTGAACAAAGGCCTCCTCTGCAACAATCTTTCCTCCGCCGGCTGTAAAGGCCTCCTTAAATGCAGCGGCGAGCCCTTTCGAATAATCGCTGGAGCTATCAATATAAACGGCAGCGGTCTCGGCCTTAAACTGCTCCTTGGCAAAGTTTGCTGCAACGGTTCCTTGGAAAGGATCGATAAAGCATGTCCGGAACACATAATCATTTACTTTCCCATCCTTGACCGTAATCGTTTCATTTGTTCCGGTCGGGGTAATAAGGGGGACCTTTTGATCATTGGCGATATCGACCTGTGCCAGCGTATTCGTGCTTGTTGCCGCTCCGACGATAACATCTACCTTTTCCTGTGTCACAAGCTTCAAAGCACCGGTTGTGGCTTCGGCAGCATCTGATTTATTGTCATATTTCTCAATCTCAAGCTTTTTGCCATTAATGCCATCCTTATTGATTTCCTCAATCGCCAGCTCCATCCCTTCCATGATGGACTGACCATAGGAGGCAGCTCCTCCTGACATCTCAAGATTGGCTCCTATTTTGATTGTTCCCTCACCTGTTCCTCCTGCTTCCTCTCCTCCGCATCCAGCCAAGACTCCCATTGCCAATGATAAAGACAGAATAATACCTGACGCCTTTTTTCTTTTCACGCTACTTCCTCCCCCTTTTGGAAATAAAAAAGGGTCCTGTTATACCGTTATTGATATGAAGAGTAAGTACCCTCTTTCAAGACCTGACCGAGCAAGAAAGACCGAAAGCTTACATTTAGGCTTTCGAGCTGTCCTTGTACATAAATACAGCCGATATCAACAACGCAATATAACAGAGACCCAAGAAAAACTGGTGCGCTCTTTATTTGTATTTCGATTCTGCATTCAGTTTACCTTAATTTGTAAATTTCGTCCATATCTGTTTTAATTCCCGCATAAAATTAATTTTTGCCAATTAAGCCAAGACATTTTCTTTAAATTCTTTTTCTCGGGAAGTTATGAAAGGCCTGTTCGGTATATAATTAACTATAAATATGTATTTTCGGAGAATTCCAACTACTAGTCTTTTATTCTAAAAGGAATCGAGGTGTCTGTATGGATAAAATTATAGAAGTGCAAGGCCTCACGAAAACTTTTGGAGACCTTCAGGCGGTTAAGGGCATTGATTTTTATATAGAGAGCGGAAAACTGTTCGCTTTCCTTGGACCGAACGGAGCCGGCAAGAGTACGACCATCGATATGATTTGCACTCTTCTGAAGCCTGATTCAGGAGAGGCCGTTATTAACGGCTGCCGCCTGGGCACAGAGGATCAGAACATTCGTGAGTCAATCGGGGTTGTTTTCCAGGAGAGCCTGCTCGACCCGCTTCTCACCGTCCGAGAGAACTTACTATCACGAGCAAGATTTTACAGAATTCCGAAGAAAGAGCTGAAGGAACGCGTAGAAAAAGCAGCCATTTCTGCTGATGTCATGGATTTCATCGACCGCCCGTACGGCAAATTATCCGGCGGTCAAAGACGCCGGGCAGATATTGCCCGCGCACTTGTCAACACACCGAAGATTCTTTTTCTAGATGAGCCAACGACAGGGCTTGACCCGCAGACAAGGCGCAGTGTGTGGGAAACCATTGCACGTCTGCAAAAAGAAAGCGGGCTGACTGTCTTTCTGACAACCCATTATATGGAGGAGGCTGCTTCAGCCGACTATATCATGATTATTGATAATGGACGCATTGTGGCAAAGGGCACCCCATTTGAACTGCGTAATACATATAGCTCTGATACGTTGAAAATTGAACCGACAGACCGCTCAAGCCTGATTAGTCTGCTTAATGAACATGATATTTCTTATACAGAAAAAAATGAGCTGCTTACCATTAAGCTTTCTGGTACAAAGGAAGCCTTGTCCATTCTTAAACTTACAGAGCCATTGATCAATCGCTTTGAGGTGCAGCACGGTACGATGGATGATGTGTTCATTAACATTACAGGAAAGGAGATACGAGCTGATGTTTAACCTGGCCCAGCGTAACTTTAGATTGTTCTTCCGGGATAAAAGCACCGTCTTCTTCTCCCTGTTAGCCGTCTTTATCATCATTGGTCTATACGTCCTCTTCTTAGGGGATACGATTGCAAGTGATATGAAAGATATAAAGGATGCCCGTTTCTTAATGGACAGCTGGATTATGGGAGGACTACTCGCTGTCACCTCCGTCACGACGACAATGGGCGCATTTGGTACGATGGTAGAAGACCGGGCAAAAGGAACCGCAAAGGATTTCTATGCCTCTCCTTTAAAGAGATATCAAATTGCGGGCGGCTATGTTATTAGCTCCTTCATGGTCGGAATCATCATGTGCGTGATTACCTTCATCCTTGCCGAGATCTATATCGTTGCCAATGGCGGGGAGCTGCTGCCCATGCTTAGCATTGTGAAGGTATTAGGACTCATTCTGCTGTCCGTTCTTTCGTCCAGCGCAATGGTCTTCTTTCTTGTCAGCTTCTTTACAAGCATTAACGCCTTTGCTACAGGCAGCACAGTTATCGGCACATTAATCGGCTTTCTTACCGGAATCTATATCCCGATAGGGAATCTTCCTGATGCCGTTCAGCTTGTCGTGAAGATATTCCCTGTTACCCATGCAGGCGTTCTATTCCGGCAGGTATTCATGGACGCACCGCTACAGACAGCCTTTGGTGATTTGCCGGCAAAGGCCGGAGAAACCTTTAAAGAAGAATTGGGTGTCGTGCTGACATTCGGAGACCATACCCTCCAAGCAAGCACTCATATTCTTGTCTTGTTAGGGGTTACACTGCTGTTCTTTGCGCTGGCTGTTTGGAATATTTCCCGCAAAAAATCGTAAGCATGCAGGGGCGTTCTTCTCGCATGCTCTTTTTTTGCATTTTTTTATACAATAGATATTTGTCTTTTTATCAAATTGGGTATATTGTTAATATATAACTATTTTATAACTTTTATAAAAGAGGGTTCGACGATGTACAATATTAAAGCTGTTTCCAAATTATTAGACATGCCGACCGTGACCATCCGCTCTTGGGAAACGCGTTATCAAGCCATCACCCCGGAACGAACGGAATCCGGGCACAGGGTGTACACCGAAGAGAACTTAAATGATTTGAAGTGGCTCAAGAAACAAATCCATGAGAACGGCTTGAATATCAGCCAGGCTGTCAACCTGCTAAAGGCAAAGAAGGCTGAAGAGACAACGATGGAGCTCTTGCCAGATTCGAATGATGATGAGCCTAACGAACGCTTCAAGAAACAAATCGATGAATTGTACGCAGCTGTGCTCGAGCTGGAAGCCGATAAGTGCAATCGCCTTCTGGACCTGTATTTCTCGCAATTCAATTACCATACCGTCTTCTCCTCCATCATCGTTCCGCTCATGTATAAGGTTGGAGCAGAATGGGAGAATGGAAACCTCCATGTCGTAAAGGAGCATATGATCAGCAACATCATTCTCCATCGTTCCATCAGGTTCTTCAGTGTGTTTGAGACATCTCCCTCCTTGCCGCGGGTGATGGCCATCTGCCCACAGGGAGAGCAGCATCAGCTTGGCTTGATTCTCTTTACGCTTTTCCTGCGCGAAAAACATTATCCTGTGTACTACATTGGGGCAGATACCCCGCTTGAAGGTCTTGCCGAACTTGTCAAGGAGAAGGATATCAGCATTCTTGCCATCTCTACCTCCCGTCAAACAGACCATGAACTTGTCGAGAAATATATAGACACAGTCCGCGAGGTTAATCCATCCGTAAAATGCCTCGTCGGCGGTCTCGGCATTAAAGAAACTAAAAGACATGGATCTAGATTTGATATCGCACCCGATGACCGGAACTGGGAGAAAATTCTAGACCTAATCACTCATACTCCCATATCCTAAAAACCCTCGCTAATTGC
>NZ_JBJEFJ010000021.1:0-20066 GCF_051873915.1 Pradoshia sp. | reverse complement strand
TCTCCGCCAGCAGCACCAACCATAGCTACAGGAGCAGCTGCAGTTACGCCGAATTCTTCTTCAATTGCTTTTACAAGATCGTTAAGTTCTAAAACAGTCATATTTTTGACTGCTTCAATGATTTGTTCTTTAGTCATTATAAAGTTCCTCCTTAATTTTAGTAAATCATGATATACGTATTGCTCATCAAGAAGCGATTAAGCTCCTTGTTCTTCTTTTTGATCTGCCACTGCTTTTGTAGCAAGCGCCAAGTTGCGGATAGGAGCTTGAAGCACGCTGAGCAACATGGATAGCAAACCTTCGCGGGATGGAAGATCCGCAAGTGCTTTAATTTCTTCAACAGATGCAACGTTACCTTCGATAACACCTGCTTTGATTTCTAGAGCTTCGTGTTTTTTCGCGAAGTCATTCAAGATTTTAGCCGGAGCTACAACGTCCTCGTTACTGAATGCAATCGCATTTGGACCAGTAAGAGCTTCGTTAAGGCCAGAAAGTTCAACTTGATCTGCCGCACGGCGAGTCATAGAGTTTTTGTAAACTTTGAACTCGATGCCTGCTTCACGTAGTTGTTTACGAAGTTCTGTCACTTCTGCAACGTTCAATCCACGGTAGTCAACAACGACTGTGGAAACACTGTCTTTCAGTTTGCCAGCAATTTCGTCAACAATTTGTTTCTTTGCGTTAATCGCACTGCTCATATTAACACCTCCTGTAGAATGTTACCATTCACACCCGTAAAAAACCTCCATATCTAAACTAGACATGGAGGTACGATGATAGTCCGAACAAAATAGTTCTATTATGATCGAATACCTCGGCAGGAAATTAAGCTTTATCAGCACCTGCTGTCTATGGCATAAATGTTAAGTTTTATTTATAACACCTGACAAATTATATAAAATAATAATCAGGTTGTCAAATATATTTTATTAAGCTTAGAAAGAAGATGGGTCTACTTTTACGCCAGGTCCCATAGTAGTAGTGATGGCAACGTTTTTCATGTATGTGCCTTTAGCAGCAGCTGGCTTCGCTTTTTGAAGTGTTTCAAAAATAGTTGTGAAGTTCTCAACTAGCTTGCTGTCTTCGAAAGAAACTTTTCCGATTGGCACGTGAATGTTACCAGCTTTATCTACACGGTATTCAACTTTACCAGCTTTGATTTCATTGATTGCTTTTGTAACATCGAATGTAACTGTACCTGTTTTAGGGTTTGGCATTAAACCTTTTGGTCCAAGGACACGGCCTAATTTACCAACTTCACCCATCATGTCAGGAGTTGCAACGATGACATCAAAATCGAACCAACCTTGTTGGATTTTGTTGATGTAGTCAGTATCTCCAGCGAAATCAGCACCTGCAGCTTCAGCTTCTTTAAGCTTTTCACCTTTTGCAAATACTAATACGCGTTGAGTTTTACCAGTACCGTTTGGAAGAACAACCGCACCGCGGATTTGTTGGTCCGCTTTCTTAGGGTCAACCCCAAGACGGAATGCTACTTCTACAGTTGCGTCGAATTTAGCGAAGTTTGTTTTCTTAGCTAGTTCAACTGCTTCTGTTACGGAATATGCTTTTGTACGATCGATAAGCTGAAGTGCTTCAGCATACTTTTTGCTTTTCTTAGCCATTATTAATATCCTCCTAATATTGTGGTTATAACGGAATTTGACCTCCCACGAAAAAGGTTGCGAGTGTACCGACATTCGCAACCTCCATACAACAATTAGTCTTCGATGACAATACCCATGCTGCGGGCAGTACCTTCTACCATACGCATAGCTGCTTCAACGCTTGCTGCGTTTAAGTCAGGCATTTTTGATTCAGCGATTTCACGTACTTTGTCACGTTTAACTGTTGCAACTTTATTACGGTTTGGTTCACCAGAACCAGACTCGATTCCTGCCGCTTTCTTAAGAAGAACAGCTGCTGGAGGAGTTTTCGTAATAAAAGTGAAAGAACGGTCTTCAAATACTGTGATTTCAACAGGGATGATTAGACCTGCTTGTTCTGCTGTACGAGCGTTGAACTCTTTACAGAAGCCCATGATGTTAACACCGGCTTGACCTAGTGCAGGACCAACTGGTGGAGCTGGATTAGCTTTTGCTGCAGGAATCTGCAATTTCACGATTTTAATTACTTTTTTAGCCACGAGACACACCTCCTTATCGTCCGTGATGTGGTAAATGGGCTTTTGCCCTCCCACTCGAATATACAATCATTCTTTATTCGTCCATAAAGAATATACCATTAGTTCAGGTCTCGTATTGAGACATACTGACCTTTGAAATCTTATCATTTTTTAATATGAAAGGCAAGTTTTTCAGGATTATAATTTTTCTACCTGGTCGAAATCCAATTCTACCGGGGTATCCCTGCCAAACATATTAACAAGCACCTTCAATTTGCCCTTCGCTTTATCAAGCTCTTCGATTGTGCCTGCAAATTCCGCAAACGGACCTTCTTTCACCTTAACTGCATCTCCGACAAACAAGTCGATTTCGATTCGTTTCTCATCCATGCCCATGCGCTTAAGAATCACTGTTGCTTCATCTGGCATCAACGGGATCGGCTTTGAGCCAGAACCTGTTGATCCTACGAATCCGGTAACACCTGGTGTATTCCGGACCACATACCAGGAATCATCCGTCATAACAATCTCAACGAGAACATAGCCAGGGAATACTTTCTTCTTCACGACTTTTTTCTTGCCGTTTTTGATATCGGTCTCTTCCTCTTCAGGAACGATGACACGGAAGATCTTATCTTGCATCCCCATCGATTCGACGCGTTTTTCTAAATTTGCTTTTACTTTGTTCTCGTAACCGGAATACGTATGAACAACATACCAATTTTTCTCCATTTCTTTAGGACTTAATGTCCTTCCCTCCTTGTATACGGTAATATAGGGAAATACCTATCATGTAAATCATCAATCTGTCATTCTCGACAACAGCAGTCGTTTCCTGCTTAACATAGGGCGTTTTTTTAGACAAATTAAAAAACCCGTTTCCGGGCTTCTTAGTAACGTTTGTTTATGCTAATTTCCATTATACCATGTTTTACGCTCTTTATTCACTATCCAAGAATAAGACGAATAAGTTCTGATAAACCTAAATCAATAACTGCAAAAAATACGGACATAATAATAACAGTTGCGAGAACTGTAATCGTATACGTCGTTAGCTCTTTTCTCTTAGGCCAGCTAACCTTTTTCATTTCGCGTGATACGCCTCGGAAGAACTCTAGAATGCGTCGCATTAATATGAAACCTCCAACCTACAGTATTCTCAGGATCTAAACAGTTTAGATTGTTTGTTTATGAGGTGTGTGAGTATTACAGGCTTTACAAAATTTATTGAGTTCGAGCCTAAGCGCCTTTTCCTCAGCTTGTTTGTAATTCGTTGTATAATTCCTCGAGCCACACTTCGTACAAGCAATGATTACTTTTTTATTCATATTTACACCTATATTCATGACAATTCAATAACAAATTTATCATGTAGAAAATTGTCTGTCAATAATCCCATTGCCGCCATTCCTACATGTGAATGCTCTCTATCGAACTTCTAAATAACGTTCCAGCTTGCGTTTGACCCGCTGCAGGGCATTGTCGATTGACTTTACATGCCGGTTAAGCTCTTCCGAAATTTCCTGATAGGATTGTCCATCTAGATACAGTGAGAGTACCTTTCTCTCAAGGTCGCTTAGCAGCTCACCCATCTTAAGCTCTATATAATCAAATTCTTCCTGATTAATGATTAACTCCTCCGGGTCCATTACCTTTACACCGGTAATCACATCCATCAATGTCCGGTCAGATTCCTCATCATAAATAGGCTTGTCCAAGGAAACATAGGAATTAAGCGGGATATGCTTCTGCCTGGTCGCCGTCTTAATTGCCGTGATAATCTGCCTTGTAATGCACAGCTCGGCAAATGCTTTGAAGGAGGTCAGTTTATCCTCCCGGTAGTCCCTGATGGCCTTGAATAGGCCGATCATTCCTTCTTGAACAATATCCTCTTTGTCTGCGCCTATCAAAAAATAGGTTCTCGCTTTAGCCCTAACAAAGTTTCTATACTTGTGTATCAAATAATCCAGGGCTTCGCTATCTCCCTTTTGCACACGGTCAACCAACAATTCATCATCCAAAAGACCATAGTCGCCACTCAAGCTTACCCCGATAGATATTGCCACACCGATCCCTCCGTAGGATACCAAAGATAGAAATATTATACAGTAAGCGTTTTTAGAGCGTCAATGTCCTCAAAGATTTCCTCGTCGCCATTTTTCGAATATTTCCGACACTTCTCGACTCAACTGAATGCGAGAGCTTGGCTGTTTTTCCATCTTTTCGTTTAGCTTTTTGTCGATTTCTTTTTGTATATAGCCCATTTCCTGCAATAATTCTCTTGCAGATTTTCTGTACGCACCTTGTGCGAATATTGTCCTTTGTTCTGTATAGTCAGAGGTAGCCACATATACCCTTGTATTGATTTTGATTAATTCAGATGCCAAACGCTCAATTCGTTCATCTGCAGTTTCATTCTCTTTTGTGAAAATAACCTCAACCTTTGAATTTCGGTACTTCTTTTCCGTCCCTTGAACATAATAGGCATCAAAAACAATGATGACCTGATGGCCTGAGTAACCTTGGTACTCAGCCATCATGTCAATCAGCCGATCTCTTGCGGCAGCTAAATCAAGGTCTCTCAGCCTTTTCAGGTCCGGCCAGGCGCCAATGATATTATAACCATCCACAACCAGTATGGTTTTCATATTATTCCCCTAAAGGATAACGCTTGCGGTAAACCTCATACATTAGCAGGCTTGCCGCTACACTGGCATTGAGGGATGTAACATGGCCGACCATTGGCAAGTGGAAGAGGAAATCGCATTTTTCTTTGATAATCCGACTCATTCCGCGGCCTTCACTGCCAATAACAATTCCAAGCGGCATCGTCCCGTCCATTCTGCGGTAATCCTGACTTCCTTTTGCATCCGTTCCCGCAATCCATACACCGCGTTCCTTTAATTCCTCAATCGTACGCGAAAGATTTGTCACACGAACAACTGGTACATGCTCAATCGCCCCTGTTGAGGATTTGGCTACTGTTGCCGTCAAGCCGACAGCTCTTCTTTTTGGAATAATAATACCGTGCACGCCCGAGGCATCAGCCGTACGAAGAATGGATCCTAGGTTATGAGGGTCCTCAAGCTCATCAAGGAGCAGGATAAACGGATCCTCCTGTTTCTTCTCAGCCAGGCGGAAAATATCATCAAGCTCCGCATATTGATATGCCGCCACTTGGGCGATAACTCCCTGATGATTCCCCTCGACCATTTGGTCAAGCTTCTTCTTCGGCACAACTTGGATCATGACTTTATTTTCTTTCGCGACAGCGATGACCTGCTGGATTTGCCCCTTAGTTGCTCCTTCTGCAACCCAAATCTTATGAATGTCCCGCTCCGAGCGCAGTGCCTCAAGCACCGTATTGCGTCCCATAATTAAATCATCGCTCATTCTTTTCACTTCCCTTCTTTAAATTGAATGGATAACCTGATAATTTCATTCAAACGTTCCTCCTGTCTACTTCCATACAAATAACCAATCAGCGCCTCAAAGGCTGTTGAATAGCGATAGGTCTGAACATCCGTATTCTTCGGCACAGTTCCAGACTTTGCATTCCTGCCTCTTCTTACAACGGCTTCTTCTTCCTCGCTCAACAGCTTCTCATCAAGCATGTAATGAAGCACGGCGCTTTGCGCTCTTGCTGATACAAATTTCGTGGCTTCTTTATGAAGCTTATTAGGCTTGACCTGCCCTAAGAGTAAGAGATGATGCCGGATATACACCTCATAAACGGCATCACCCATATAGGCAAGAGCCAGACTTCCCAATCCTTTTACATCAAGCTCCTTCAAATCAAACATTCTCTTATCCCCGTTTCCAACGCGTGCCTTGAGGTGTATCCTCCAGGATGATGTTCATCTCTTTCAATTGGTCCCTGATCTCATCCGAACGGGCGAAATTGCGTTCCTTTCTCGCACGATTGCGTTCTTCAATTAATTTTTCCACTTTTTCGTCCAATGTCTCTTCAACCTCAATCGGCATTCCGAGCACTCCGAACAATACCTTAAATTCATTCAAGAAAGCATCAATCACATCAGAGGAAGTAACCTTTTCAAGCAAATAATGATTTCCAAGCTTCGAAAGCTCAAATAAAACAGATATCGCATTAGCTGTATTGAAATCGTCATCCATAGCTTCTTCAAATGATGCATGCAGTCCCTTAATTTTCTCGAGCCATTCCTCATCATTTGTCGTGATATTCGTGCTGGCTGTTTGGCGATGCTTTAAGTTCTCATACGTCGTACGTAAGCGGTCAAATGACAGCTTCGTTGCCTCAAGCAATTCTTCGCTGTAATTGATTGGGTTGCGGTAATGAACAGAAAGGATAAAGAAGCGCAAAACAATTGGATCGTGATGTTTGATAATATCATGAACAGTGACAAAATTACCGAGAGATTTGGACATCTTCTCATTATCTATATTGATATAACCATTATGCATCCAATAATTTGCGAATGGCTTACCAGTCAATGCCTCTGATTGGGCAATTTCATTCTCATGATGAGGGAATGCCAAGTCCTGACCGCCGGCATGAATATCAATTGTATCTCCTAGATATTTTTTCGCCATAGCGGAGCATTCAATATGCCATCCAGGGCGCCCCTTGCCCCACGGACTGTCCCAGGAGATTTCTCCTTCCTTAGCCGCTTTCCACAAGGTGAAATCAAGCGCATCCTGCTTTCTTTCATCCACTTCAATACGCGCGCCTACTCGGAGCTCATCGATGGACTGGTGTGAAAGCTTGCCATAACCGTCAAACTCTCTTGTTCGGAAGTAGACATCGCCGCCCGATTCATACGCCATTCCCTTATCAACTAAGGCTTGAATAAATTCAATGATTAAATCCATGTTTTCCATAACCCGCGGATGCACATCAGCCTTTTGGCAGCCTAGGGCTCCTACGTCCTCAAAGTAGGCTTGAATAAATCTGTCAGCAGTCGCTGGAACATCCTCATGCAGCTCACGTGCAGCTCGAATCAACTTATCATCGACATCCGTGAAATTGGAGACATACTTGACGTCATATCCCTTGTATTTCAAGTAATTTCGAACCGTATCAAAAACAATTGCCGGTCGTGCATTTCCTATATGAATATAATTATATACAGTCGGACCGCATACATACATCTTCACTTTTCCTTCCTCTATCGGTTGGAAGGGCTCTTTCTTTCTCGTCAGCGTATTATATATTTGAATGCTCATGCTTTGTTAACTCCTTTCGTAATTCCTGCAGTTCCTGCTTCAATTCATCAATCTGCTGCTGCATTTGCTGACATTGATCATCAACTGGGTCTGGCAGATCACGATGGTTCAGATCCTGCTTCAACCGAATCCCGTCTTTAATGACTACCTTGCCTGGGATACCCACAACAGTTGAATTTGCCGGGACATCCTTCAAAACAACCGAACCCGCACCAACCTTTGAGTTCTCCCCGATGATGATGGACCCAAGTACTTTCGCACCTGTCGCAATCAAGACATTATCCTCTATCGTTGGATGCCGCTTGCCACCTTCTTTACCTGTGCCCCCGAGCGTCACACCTTGATAGACAATGACATTATCCCCAATCTCACACGTTTCCCCAATTACGACTCCCATGCCATGGTCAATGAAAAAACGTCTTCCAATCTTCGCTGCCGGGTGAATCTCAATACCAGTGAAAAACCGGCTGATCTGTGATACAGCCCTCGCAAGAAACTTGAATCGCCGTTTATATAAGGCATGTGCAATGCGGTGGTTCCAAATCGCATGCAGACCTGAATACGTTAAGATAATCTCAATCGTAGAACGAGCAGCAGGGTCTTGCTCAAATATGACATCAATATCCTCTTTCATTCGCTTCCACACTTGCATAACCCCCTCTTCATATGGCTCTTAGTAAAACCCACGAGCCCGCGTAAAGTCTTCCCCATCCATAAAAATAAAAAAGCGCCTCTGCCATTGAAGGACAGAGACGCTATCAAATGCGCGGTTCCACTCTGTTTGGGCTCTCTATATGACAAGAACCCCAACTTTTCCATTTCGTAACGGCAATGGGATGCCGCCTTCTCCTACTAGTCCGCTCATACGGTGTTCAAAGAAGGGCTCAGGGGCGCATTCAGATTACTTGACGGCTTAAACCACTTCCAGCCAATGGTGGTTATTCTCTGTCAAACCTCAGACGTAATCTTACTCTTCCCCGCTCAACGCTTTATCCTATTAGATTTATCTATACTATATTATATTTCCGCTCAATTGTTAACGTAAAAGTCCTTCTAAACGCATCTTTACTTTCTCGCGGCCAAGAAGAGCAATTGCTTTTGGAAGGTCTGGACCATGAGCTTGTCCAGTTACAGCCACACGAATCGGCATGAACAGCTTCTTGCCCTTGTGACCTGTTTCCTTCTGAACGCGTTTGATGGCAGCTTTGATCTCTGCATCCGTAAATTCAGGCAATGCATTTACCTCATTTAGGAAGGCACCAAGCACTTCTGGAACAGTCTCATCCCCTAGTATTTCCTTCGCATCTTCATCATAAACAAGCTCATCCTTAAAGAATAATCCGGAAAGCTCAACGATCTCTGCACCGAAGCTCATTTGCTCTTGGTAAAGCTCAACAAGCTTGTACACCCATTGGCGTTCTTCCTCCGTCATATTCTCAGACACACGTCCTGCCTTCACAAGATGCGGAAGAGCCAGCTCAAGTGCGCGCTCTGTATCAACCTTCTTCATGTACTGATTATTCATCCATGTAAGCTTTTGCTTATCGAACAATGCCGGAGATTTAGACAGACGGTCAGCATCAAAGATAGAAATGAACTCATCCTTCGTGAAGAGCTCCTCTTCACCGCTCGGAGACCAGCCTAGCAATGCGATGAAATTAAACAGTGCCTCAGGCAAGTAGCCCAATTCCTCATACTGTTCAATGAATTGGATGATAGACTCATCACGCTTACTTAATTTCTTCCGGCTTTCATTAACAATCAATGTCATATGGCCGAACACAGGAGGCTCCCAATCAAATGCCTCATAGATCATCAGCTGCTTCGGTGTATTGGTAATATGGTCATCCCCGCGCAGAACATGGGAGATTTCCATAAGATGATCATCAATCGCCACAGCAAAGTTGTAGGTTGCAATACCGTCTTTCTTAATGATGACATAGTCGCCTATACCGTCTGATTCAAAGGATACTTCCCCTTTGACCATATCATTGAATGTGTACACCTTGCCTTTAGGGACAGCGAAGCGAATGCTAGGCTTTCTGCCTTCTGCTTCCAATGCTTCTTGCTGCTCCTTCGTCAAATGACGGCATTTACCGGAATAAGCTGGTGTTTCACCGCGTTCCATTTGTTCTGCACGCTCTTTCTCTAATTCCTCTTCCGTGCAGTAGCATTTATAAGCCATATCCCTGTTCATCAGGTCTGTATAATATTGTTTATAAATATCAAGACGCTCAGACTGGCGGTAAGGGCCATAAGCTCCCTCGCAGTCAATGCTTTCATCCCAGTCCATACCGAGCCATTTCAAATACTTCAACTGGCTCTCTTCGCCGCCTTCAATATTTCTTTTTTGATCTGTATCTTCAATACGGATAATAAAGCTTCCGCCTTGGCTTCTCGCAAATAAGTAATTAAATAATGCTGTTCTGGCATTACCGATATGAAGATGTCCGGTTGGACTTGGCGCATACCGAACACGAATACTGCTTGTCATTCTTTTTTCCTCCCAAAAAGATAAAGTAACTAATTGTGGGTTCATTTTACCACTAATTCATAAAGGAAGAAAACTGCCCGGCCTTATTCTTTTACCAAAAGAACAGCTGCCTGTGAGGCAATCCCCTCTCCTCTACCCGGAAAACCGAGCTTCTCTGTTGTCGTCGCCTTCACATTAACCTGTTCCATTTCAGCCTCTAGGATACCCGCAATCACTTCTCGCATTTGATCGATGTAAGGGCGCATTTTTGGACGCTCCGCAATGATTGTGCAATCGATATTGCCAAGCTTATAGCCTTTCTTCTTTGCAATTGCCCATACTTCTTTCAGCAGCAGTTTTGAATCAGCATCCTTAAATGCCATATCCGTATCAGGAAAATGCTTGCCAATATCCCCTTCCGCCAGTGCACCTAAGATTGCATCAGCCACCGTATGCAGCAAAACATCTGCATCAGAATGACCTAGCAAGCCTTTGTCATGAGGGATGGTTATTCCCCCAATAATCAACGGACGACCTTCCACTAATTGATGTACATCAAACCCTTGCCCTATTCTAATCATGCTGGACTCCTTTATTCTTCTCCAGTATGGCTTTTGCGAAATACAAGTCCTCTGGAGTCGTAATTTTGATATTATCGTAATTCCCTTCCGTAATCGCCACTGGCATACATAAGCGCTCGACCAAACTCGCATCATCCGTTCCGAGGAACCCATCCTCTTGCGCCTTACTATGTGCACGCTTCAGGATGGACACACGAAAAGCTTGCGGGGTTTGAATAGCCCACAAGCTTGAACGTTCGATCGTTTTCGTGATGAAGGAGTCTTCTGCCTGCTTAATCGTATCCTTAACCGGTACTGCAAGAACACTTGCGCCATGTTCGGCAGCATCCTTTATCAGCTTCTCAATGAGCGGGCGGGTAATAAATGGTCTTGCCCCGTCATGGACGAGAGCAATCTCCGTTTCATCGGTTAGAGAATCAACTGCGTTCTTCACACTGTATTGCCGCTCGCTGCCTCCATGTATGAGCTCAATCGGTACCGGCAATTGCCAGTTCTCTGAAAGAACCTGAAAGTCAGGCTCTTCGGAAGGATTCACCACAAGGAGAATACGTTTGCAATTCTCATCTGCGCCAAATTGACGCAATGTATGAGAGATGATTGGCTCACCTTCAAGCTCAATCCAGAGCTTATTCCGGTCTGCCTTCATTCTCTTCCCCTGCCCCGCGGCAGGAATAATGACTTCATACTTCATGATTACAATACCCCTAAAAATTCGGTTTAAAGAGCCTTTTCTAATAATTTCGGTTTGGCGAAGATCATCCGGCCTGCAGAGGTCTGCAGTACAGACGTTACAATGACGTCAATCTTCTTGCCGATATAATTGCGTCCCTCTTCCACTACAATCATTGTACCATCATCCAGGTAAGCAACCCCTTGGTTCTGCTCCTTACCATCCTTGATGACTTGAACATTCATCTCTTCACCTGGGATGACGACTGGCTTAACCGCGTTCGCCAATTCATTAATATTCAGCACCTGGACATTCTGGAATTCACATACCTTATTCAAGTTGAAATCATTTGTAACCACGATTCCATCAATTGTTTTTGCCAATTTGACCAGCTTGCTGTCCACCTCAGAGATATCCTCAAAATCTCCCTCATACATCTCGACTTCAATAGGGAGTTCCTTTTGAATCTTATTCAGGATATCAAGTCCCCTGCGGCCTCTAGTACGCTTCAATGCATCAGAGGAATCCGCAATATGCTGAAGCTCTCCAAGCACGAACTGCGGGATTACAAGCGGGCCCTCTAAGAAGCCTGTCTTGCAGATATCAGCGATTCGGCCGTCAATGATGACACTTGTATCAAGGACCTTACGCTTAACTGGTGAGTCCTCCGCTGTTTCACCATCCCGCTCAGAGCCTTTTTTCTTTGTCTTCACAGAATTCGTCACAAGCTTCGTCAGCTCATCCCTCTTCTTAAACCCTACCTGAAATCCTAAATAACCGCATATTAATGTCAAAAGAATCGGAGAAACCGTATTCAATATGGGAATAGGCACTTGATTCAACGGCAATGTAATCAAAAATGCCAACAAGAGCCCAATTAACAAGCCCATACTTCCAAAGATAATATCCGTAATAGGGGCAATCAATAATTGCTCCTCAATCCATTTAATAAAATGGGCGACATAGTCAACCAACCAGAAAGTAATGAGATAGAATATAATTGCACCTAAAATAGCAGAAGAAATCGGATTCGTTATTAATTCATTATCAATATTGATCAATGGTAATAAATCAGGCAAAATACCCATGCCCAGTGCCCCGCCGATAAATATGAAACAAATTTGCAGTATTCTTTTCAACATTCTTTCACCTCCTATAATTAATTATAAACGAGCAGAAACACCCATCCTACTTATTTCCCTATAAAACTGAAGCTGTAAACATCCTGTAAAGCGTCTGTAACATTTCCCTTGAGACCATATTTTTGGCATTTTTCAAGCCTGTCTCCTTCATTATACCTTTTAGTATGTCAGCTAGATGTCAGAATTCTGCCTTTTATAATTTATTGACACTTTTAAGGTTTTTTAATCCTTGATGAATCTTCTTCGCACGGACCTCCCCGATTCCTTCTACTTCATCTAAATCCTCCACTCCCGCCTTCATTAAGCCAGGCAAAGTTTTAAAGGTTTTGACGAGATTTTGGATAATCGATAAAGGAAGCCTTGGAATCTTATGCAAAGCCCGATACCCGCATGGTGCTATCGATTGCTCAGGCGGCATTGCTCCTGGATAGCCAAGGGCCTTCATAAGAGCCGTATCCTCAATCACTTCTGACTGAGACATTTCGCTTAACAGCTCAAACACCTTCTCCGGGGAGCAGGCATCAGGCTGATGGTGATAATCCTTTAGAATATGAAAGGCCTCTTGCTCTACGCCGCTCAGCATTTCCTTCAGCTGGAGCCGAAGCAAGCGCCCCTCTACCCCTAGCTCATTCATATAGGATAGGAGCTCTGTTTTAATTCGGATAACCATAATCAGCCGGTTCAAGACATGGGTAAGGTCACCGAATGTTACGAGCTCCTCAAATTCCAGCTTGCTTAGATTTTGGATGCTTTCCTCAAGCACGGAACGGTATTTTTCCAAGGTCTGCATGGCCTGATTCGCCTTCGTCAAGATGACTGACAGTTCCTTCAAGGCATAACGGAAATTCCCTTGATAAAGGGTAATAATATTTCGCCGCTGCGAGATGGCAATCACGAGTGATTTTGTCTCCTTCGCAATTCGTTCCGCTGTCCTGTGACGCATGCCTGTCTCCATGGAAGGAATCGTTTTGTCTGGCACGAGATGTGCATTCGCAAACATAATAGTATCAATCTTATCATTCAAAATAATTGCCCCATCCATTTTCGCGAGCTCATATAAATAGCTTGGTGAAAACGGGCAGCCAATCTTAAACCCTCCATCGACAAGGCCCTTTACCTTATCGTTATAGCCGACAACGATTAAGCCTCCTGTATTAGCTCGAAGCACATTGTCCAAGCCTTCTCTGAGCGGTGTCCCCGGGGCTACAAGCTGTATGATCTGTGATTTATCCCGTTCGACTACCTTTTTATCCATCTAGTTATCCCCCTAACGCATATTTCAATGCTTCACTGACTGTTGCTACACCAACAACCTTTATATCAGATGGAGGCGTCCATCCGCTTAAGTTATTGGCTGGTATGATAATTCGTTCAAATCCGAGTTTGGCTGCTTCCTTCACTCGCTGCTCTATTCGGGAAACCCTGCGGACCTCACCTGTCAGCCCGACTTCGCCAACAATACAATCTGTTGCTCTCGTTGGCACATCTCGGAATCCGGAAGCAATGCTGACAATTACGGCCAGGTCTACTGCAGGTTCACCAAGCTTGACTCCGCCTGTTACCTTTAAATAGGCATCCTGGTTCTGCAATAGAAGACCGACTCTTTTTTCCAGTACAGCCATCAGCAGTGACACCCGGTTATGATCAATTCCTGTTGCCATCCGGCGTGGATTAGGGAATATCGATGGTGAAATCAAGGCTTGGATTTCTACTAGTATAGGCCGTGTCCCTTCCATCGAGGCAACAACGGTAGACCCTGCCGCTCCCTGTGATCGCTCCTCAAGGAATATTTCGGAAGGATTCATGACCTCTTCTAGTCCCTCTTCCTTCATTTCAAAGATTCCCATCTCATTCGTCGAGCCGAAGCGGTTCTTGACAGCTCGCAAAATCCGGAAGGTATGATGCCGCTCCCCTTCAAAATATAATACAGTGTCAACCATATGCTCTAAAAGGCGCGGACCCGCTATATTCCCTTCCTTTGTCACATGTCCGACAATGAAGATGGCAATTCCCTTCGTCTTCGCCAATCTCATCAGCTCAGCCGTACACTCACGCACTTGGGATACACTGCCTGGTGCAGATGTGACATCTGGATGAAAGACTGTTTGAATGGAGTCAATGATAACGAAGTCCGGATCGATTTCATTGATCGCTTGTTCAATCATCCCCATATCCGTTTCTGAATAAACGTATAGGTGATCTGAAGTGACTCCAAGCCTTACGGCACGAAGCTTCGTCTGCTTAACAGATTCCTCTCCGGATATGTATAAGACATCATAATCCTTTCTCGCTAATTGGGCCGATACTTGCAAAAGCAAGGTAGACTTTCCTATCCCTGGGTCTCCCCCAATCAATAGTAAAGACCCCGGCACGATTCCGCCCCCAAGTACACGGTTCAGTTCACCCGAGTCGGTCATAACCCGCGGCTCCTGTTCAGTTCCCACCGTCATGATGGATACCGGCTTTGACATTGGCTGATCTGTATGGGTAAAAGCTGTTCTGCGCTGATTTTTTGAAGCCGTGATTTCAACTTCCTCTGTCATCGTGTTCCAACCGTTACAGCCTGGGCATCTCCCCATCCACTTGGGAGATTCATACCCGCAGGACTGACAAATGAACTTCGTTTTTTTCTTTGCCATAAAGGGTAGTATCCTCTCTCTTACGGTGCAGGCAGATCCACCTGCCCCTTTTTCATTTATATCGTAAATACATGACTGCTCATATGGAAATTTCCTCAAAGATATGTGTTAGAAGTAATGATAGATGAGGACTCGGTTTCTTTATAACCAGCCCACTCGGAGAGACTAAAG
Organism: Pradoshia sp.; assembly: GCF_051873915.1. Taxonomy (NCBI): domain Bacteria; kingdom Bacillati; phylum Bacillota; class Bacilli; order Caryophanales; family Bacillaceae; genus Pradoshia; species Pradoshia sp. Next base: position 5,060 of record NZ_JBJEFJ010000021.1, on the reverse strand, counting down.
GGGATATAACCCGCTTCAGGAAGCAGGCTGCAGCATAACCCTCCAATCCATACATAGGGTGAAATGCCTTTTTTCCTATTGAAAGGAAAGGGCACAATCCACATATAGGAAGTGCCCTTCTTCTTACTTCATCTTACTTGCTTGCCAGGCTCTTTTCACCGGTTTTAGCCGTGAATTCGCCATTCTCCACATCAATGACAATCTGTTTCCCTTTATCTATATTGCCTCTTAAAAGCTCTTCAGACAAGAAGTCTTCTACATGTTTTTGCAAAGCTCTTCTAAGCGGACGGGCTCCATAGTCTGGGTCGTAGCCCTCTTCGACAATTTTTTCCTTAGCCGCTTCTGAAAGCTCAAGGTCAATATCCTGCTCCTTCAAGCGTTTAATCAATTGATTAGACAGCAATGTCACAATTTCCTTCAGGTGTTTCTTCTCAAGAGCATGGAAGACGATAATTTCATCAATCCGGTTCAAGAATTCTGGACGGAAAGCCCGTTTGAGCTCATCCATAACCTGCCCCTTCATATCCTTATAGTCTTGGCCTTCATCCTGCATATTGAAACCAACATACCGGTTTTTCTTCAAGCTATGTGCACCCACATTGGATGTCATAATCAAGATTGTATTACGGAAGTCTACTGTACGTCCCTTCGAATCTGTCAGCCTTCCATCCTCAAGCACCTGTAATAGAATGTTGAAAACATCAGGGTGTGCTTTCTCAATCTCATCAAGCAGCACGACGGAATATGGTTTTCGGCGAACCTTCTCTGTAAGCTGGCCGCCCTCCTCATAGCCGACATAGCCTGGTGGTGAACCAACAAGACGGGAGGTTGAGTGTTTCTCCATGTACTCAGACATGTCAATCCGAATCATGGCATCCTCATCTCCAAACATGGACTCAGCAAGAGCTCTAGCAAGCTCGGTTTTACCGACACCGGTAGGCCCTAAGAAGATGAAGGAGCCAATTGGACGCTTCGGATCTTTAAGACCAGCCCTCGCCCTGCGAACCGCTTTCGAAATAGCCTTTACAGCCTCTTCCTGACCAATGACACGATTATGAAGAATGTCTTCCATATTCAACAGTTTATCAGATTCTGTCTGCGCAAGCTTCGTAACCGGGATTCCAGTCCAGCTGGAAACAACATGTGCGATGTCATTCACTGTTACCTCGCTGTTTTCCTTGCCCTGCTTTTCCTTCCAATTACGTTTTGTATTCTCAAGCTCTTCACGCAATTTTTGCTCCATATCGCGTAAGGAAGCTGCTTTTTCGAACTCCTGACTTTGAACTGCCGCATCCTTTTCTTTGCGTGCCTCCTCCAGTCTCACCTCAAGTTCTTTCAAATTAGGTGGTGTTGTATAAGAGCGGAGACGCACCTTAGAGCCGGATTCATCAATTAAGTCGATGGCTTTATCCGGAAGGAATCGGTCAGAGATGTAGCGGTCTGATAATTTTACCGCTGCATCAATTGCTTCATCGGTAATAGATACTCGATGATGGGCCTCATAACGATCACGCAGACCCTTCAAAATTTGAATGGACTCATCAATTGTCGGCTCATCCACTTGGATTGGCTGGAATCTGCGTTCAAGTGCTGCATCCTTCTCAATGTATTTACGATATTCATCAAGCGTCGTCGCACCAATACATTGAAGCTCACCGCGTGCGAGTGATGGTTTCAGAATATTAGATGCATCAATGGCACCCTCAGCTCCGCCTGCACCAATCAAGGTATGAAGCTCATCAATGAAGAGGATGACATTGCCGGCTGCTCGAATTTCGTCCATCACCTTTTTGAGACGGTCCTCAAATTCGCCGCGGTATTTAGTACCGGCTACAACCGTTCCCATATCCAGTGTCATGACGCGTTTGTCCCGCAAAATCTCTGGGACCTCATTATTGACGATTTGCTGGGCGAGTCCTTCAGCTATCGCTGTTTTACCAACACCGGGCTCTCCAATCAAAACAGGGTTATTCTTCGTGCGGCGGCTCAACACCTCAATCACACGCTGAATTTCTTTCCCTCTGCCAATTACCGGGTCAAGGCTTCCCTCTCTTGCAATGGCGGTCAAATCACGTGCCAGGCTGTCAAGGGTAGGTGTGCTGGCTGCAGAGGAGGCTCCTCCTTGATGAACACCCGATTCATTGCTGCCAAGAAGCTGCAATACTTGCTGTCTTGCCTTATTGAGGCTGACGCCTAAATTATTCAACACTCTGGCTGCGACGCCTTCTCCTTCACGAATCAGCCCAAGGAGGACATGCTCGGTTCCCACATAGGAATGGCCCAATTTCCTTGCTTCATCCATGGAAAGCTCGATAACCTTTTTCGCTCGGGGAGTATAATGGATCGTTTGAACCGTCTCAGAACCTTTCCCAATGAGATTTTCAACCTCTTCTTGGATTTTTTCCGGGCTTAATCCAAGAGCATATAGTGCCTTCGCGGCAATGCCGTCTCCCTCTCTCACCAAGCCAAGTAAGATATGTTCCGTACCGATATTATTATGACCGAGCCTGATTGCTTCTTCCTGTGCTAGTGCGAGTACCTTTTGTGCTCTTTCTGTGAATCGACCAAACATCATGATAAGTTCCTCCTATTCTTTCATTGGTTTATCTTCTAATGCCAGCCTTTCCCGAATGAGAGAAGCTCTTCGTATATCTCTTTCTTTTGGGTTCAGCGGCCCGCCTGCATAGCGCTGCAGGAAACCAGGCTGCGTTACAACCATTAATTCATTTAATATATGTTTCGTAATATTGGGGATGTATCCTAAATCAATCCCCAGCCGAACATCTGATAAACATTTAGCCGCTTCCTTAGACTCGAGGATGCGGGCATTCGATAAAATCCCTAAGGAACGGAATACCCTATCTTCCAATTGTATGTTTGAAGATTGGACCAATGTATCACGCGCGGCTTTTTCCTGCATAATTATTTGCTTCACCACACTGTCCAAGTCCTCAGCAATGGCTTCCTCGGTCTTTCCAAGCGTCATTTGATTCGAGATTTGAAAAATATTCCCGAGTGCCTCGCTGCCTTCTCCATACATGCCCCGAACGACCAGTCCAAGCTGATTGATGGCCGAGATGATTCTATCCATTTGCCTTGTCAGCACCAGCCCCGGCAAATGCAGCATCACAGAAGCCCGCAGACCGGTACCAACATTGGTAGGACAGCTCGTTAAATACCCAATCCTCTCATCAAATGCATAATCAAGTTCATTTTCAAGCAAATCATCAATCCGGCTCGCTACATCTAAAGCCTCTTTCAGCTGAAGTCCAGGGAATAAACATTGAATCCGAATATGGTCTTCCTCATTTACCATGATACTGACCTCTTCATTCTCTGTGATTAAGACTCCGCCCATCTCATATTCTTTCGCAAGCAGCGGGCTGATCAAATGTTTCTCCACAAGAACCTGTCTGTCGAGCGCCTGAAGGTCTCTCAGCCTCACCATCTCCAAAGTGCCGAGTCCCGGCAGATACTGGCCGCCAAGACGATTCTCCACTTTGCGGAGCATCTTAGCCGCCTCCTCTGCGGAGAACACTGTCGGGAAGGAAAGATCCTTCACATTACGTGCAAGCCGAATTCTCGAACTCATCACGATATCTGATTCCGGACCTTCCTGGTTCATCCATGAACTAATTGCATGGTTCATAAAATTTTCAATCGTCAACCTTCCCCGCCCCCTTCCTGAGACGCAGCCTCAATCTCCTTCTCAAGCTGACGAATCTCATCACGGACATGTACAGCCTTTTCAAATTCTTCTTGCTCAATCAACGCTTGCAGGTCTGCCTTCAAGTCATTAATCTGCTTTCTTATATGAAGCGTGCCGCCGGCTCTTTTTGGTATCTTGCCTGTATGGTTTACATTCCCGCCATGAAGCCTGCTTAAAACCGGCTCCAAATACGGCGCAAAGGTTTCATAGCATTGCCGGCAGCCAAACCGCCCGCTATTCACAAACTCCCGGTAAGTCAAATGGCAATGAGGACATTCCAGCTGGTCGCCCCCAAAGCCGGGACTCGCCTTCGTCGATGTCATGCCAAGACCCATATTTAAAAGGCCTGCAAGTAAATTGTTGAAAGATAAATTGCCCCCATCATGGAGCATAAAGATATCCCCCTTCTCAGCGGCGCAATGCTCGCAAAGGTTCACTTCTGCCTTCTTGCCGTTAATCACCTTCGTGAACTGCAGCGTAGCCGGCCGTTCATTACATTCCTGACAAAGCATTTCTCCACCTCATTTACTACTCACTTACTTATATCGTAACGTCATAAACATCGCCTTTAAAATTCTTGCTCTAAGCTCATCACGCTCAGGCAGTTCATAATGTAAAACTGAGCGATCCATCACACTCATCATAATTTTTGCTTCACGGATAGAAATCACTTCTTCCTCAACAAGCCTACCAATTAACGCCTCTGAATTACTTTGAGAAATCCGGTCACCAATTAGACTGCTGAGCTGTTCAATAAGATGTGCCCTATCATGTGACTGAACCCGCATAATACGAATATATCCGCCTCCGCCACGCTTGCTCTCCACAACATAGCCTCTTTCGATGGTAAAGCGGGTGTTAATAACATAGTTGATTTGAGAGGGGACACATTGAAACTTATCAGCAATCTCGCTTCTTTTAATTTCGACTAATTCCTTCTCACTCATCTCTAATACATTCTTTAAATAACTCTCAATAATATCTGATATATTCTTCATCGCTTGACTCCCCCTCTCGCCGCTCTGACTTTGACTATATTTGACTTTAATTATAAAAAAGTTTTCTCATTTTGACAATGAATTACTCTATTCATTTCACTATGTATATACATTATTTCGCAAAAGGGCTATAAGGCAAAAAGCCAATAATAAAATTTTACCCATATTCTCTTTATTAGAAACCCGCTACATCAACATTTTATGGTAATTATATAAAAAGAAGAAATAGGGTATAGGAGGTACGGTAAAACGATGGAGGAGGCAATACAGGTGGTTGTGAAAATTTGTGTGAATGAATGATCTTCTTTCTCTAACTTGATACCTGATTTGAGCGGGAGTGAGTTGTGCTTTCT
>NZ_JBJEFJ010000020.1:0-3662 GCF_051873915.1 Pradoshia sp. | reverse complement strand
GCCATCTCATCAATCTTAATATGTATATAGACATCCTATTTCATTACCAAGGACACCTTTCGGAATTGGAGAGCCAAATGGTATCCCTGGCAAATGAAATAGAAGAATATAAGATTAAATGTTTACGAAAACAGCCTAAGAAAAAGGGGGGAAAGCTCCCCCTTTGAATCAATCTATTGTCCGTTCAATATAAACTCCATTTGCATTTCACCGCTTGTTTGCAAACGGTCATCAAGTGCATTTAGATAAGCTTTGTTGTCTGCATCTGAAACGATATTATTAAAGTGATTTGGGTGTGCCTGCAAATAGTTTGCCCGTTCATGCACATCTGCAAATGTGGCATTTTCCCACTGTGCTTTTTCAACAGGTGTCATAGAAGCCGGATCGTTCGCTTCTTGTTCGCTTTGTTCCTGCTCTTCTTCTTCCTCAGCCTGTGCCGCTTTCTCCTTTTCTTCAGCCTCAACCTTTGCTGCTTTTTCCTTCTCTTCAGCCTCAGCCTTTGCCTTTGCTTCTTTTTCTGCCTGTTCCTTCGCTTCCTGCTCCCATTTTTCCTCATAAGCCTTTGCAATCAATTTCGGCTGCATTTCAGCGACTTCCCTTTCCACGTCCCGCATATCAATGTAATCCTGTTTAGGCTGCTGCTTATCACCTTCTTCATGATCATCCTTTGCACTAGCCATACAGCCAGTCAGTATTAAGCTTGCAGAAAGGGTTAACAAACCTGCCTTTTTAATCTGTACCATCTGTATCGCCTCCCTTCAAATCCTTCCACAAGATGCCCCATGTCTATACTATCCTTCTACCCTTTGCTCTTTATTTCACAAACGTTGATTGTTTTTAATACGCAGTCTTACACCCATTCCCAAATGAAAAACCGTATCCAAACGAAATTCGAATACGGTTGTCTATCTGCTAATCTATTGGCTTTACATTCCCTGTATGGGCATTTACTTCATAATGACAATCCAATTTGCCACATAAGATATAGCCGCCTTGCTCGACATCATAAACATAACAGGGAGTCAGCTCTAGGAAGGGTTTGATTTTCTCAAATGCTTGCTCATATGTAATCTTTATTTCCTCTGACTCTCTTAAATCCATATACTCATGAAATAACCATTTATTATCGAGGTAATTCACTGCTTTATAGGTATTCCGGTCAATGAATACCTTTAGTTTTCTTTTAAACACACGCTCTTTCTGTTCTACTAAATGAATGGCTGCCTGAATATAGCCATTATCTCGGTACAGCGATTTTACTATCCATTTCCCAGAATCCTTTGCATACTCTTGGCTTAGAAATTCACGTATAGCAGCCATACATTTTTGTCTTTCTTCATCCGTGATGGGATCCAAACCAGGGTGTGGTTCGCATTGGAATGCTTGGTCTGGTGTGACCCCCTCAGTCAGCGTGATCTTTTTTCTTTGAAAAGGGGGTGAGATAGTTTGATTCCACTCTATGACTGTATTCATCTCCCATCGAGATTTCTCTAATCCTTCAAAAGGCAAGGTGTGCAAACCATCATTTTTTATCCATATTTCTTCGATGAGATAGGCTGGAACAATCCTATCTTCCTCCATATTCGGGAGTTCGATTAACCTCAATTGTTCACGAGCCAAACTCTCAACCTGCTCAAGTGTAAGGGTATAGGTTTCTTCATGCACGAGATTCTCCAAATGAAACTCGCCTATAACAGAAAAGAACGTAAGTCTCCCTTCTCCGTCAAAATGACATTCCATATAGCCTGAAGGAGATACGTCAAAGCCATTTATATATTCCTTGAAATGAATCTCTCGCTCTTCCTCCTTCCAGATTTCAAATTGCTCTCCATAGTTCAAGCCTGTTTCCTTCCCCATCCACCGAATGATTTCTTTCTTCTCATTTACATCAAACCTAATCTTCTCCGCATAGGATACTCCCCCAACAAAAATGACGCTGCGGGTCTTTTTTGAATGAATGTCTATTTCAATGCTTGCTGTCCCCTTTGGGCTATAGTCCTCATCATTCCACTCCTTCAAATGATTAGGAAACCATTCCATACTCAGTATATATTCCGTTTTATTAAAAATGGTTATGCTGCGGTAAAGATCCCAATTATGTAAATAGTAGCGATCTAAGCCATACTTGCCTTTGGTAAATTCAATTAAATCTTCAATTCTCTTATCCATCGCCATCTCCTTATATAGCCATACCATTCCTTAAAAAGCTTTGTTTGAATTAAATAGACTGCCTTTCATTCGTATCCATAAACACTGCTAATCTTGTTGAAGGGATATCCATATAAACAATTTCTTCTATAAATGGAGAAACGGTAAAATCATACCGCTTTCCATCAATAAAGTTATCATAATGCCATCCATCATTTAGATACGTTTTCTTTATGTCTCCTCCTAATTAGTTATTTACCATCAATGCTGTCACTCCGCATTGCCCCTTTGCCTGATTTTCTTCACGCCATTTCGACCATGATTGATAGAGATACTTACTAACCGTATTCGTTCGTCGAGCGCCTCTCCCATCTATACTCACCCTTCAAGTACAATATCCGTCTCCTTCAACATCCAAAAGTTTTTAATGCTTCCTTAACCGCCCAAGCTTGATGTTCATGAAACAAATGATCAATCGCATCAACTGGGTTAACCCATATGAGGAAGTTATCCTCTTCTGTAGGTTCACATACTCGCTTACCTAATTCACCTATATAAAAAAATCCTTCACTCAGATAGTACTTATACTCATTGGTCGAATAGAAGTATCTTTGAGCACAGCCTAAAAACGGACCCAACTCAATCGCCATCCCCATTTCCTCTAACGCTTCCCTTTTCATACACTCCTCATGCGTTTCCTTATATTCGATTCCTCCTCCAGGAAGAAAACAGTTCCCATCACCTGTTTGAATGATGGCGATTTGATCCTTCTGTTCATTAAAAACGATGCCGTAAACGGCTGGTCTTCTTATGTATTCCTTATTCTCTTCTATGCAGCCAAAAGTAAGAATTTCCACCAGACTCTATCCACCTTTAACAAAATCCTTTTATGGGTTGACGTTAATCAATTTCCCAATTGACCTCTATTTTCCCTTCCAAATCATGCCCTCTGACAATTAATCGATATGTACCTTCTGATTCTGCCTGGAATTGAAAGACATCTGATTGAATGTTCGTATATTCCTCATATGTATCCGCTTGTTCTTCTATCATTTCCATCCCTACAGCCTTCCCTTTAGGGTCCAAAACATGAAACCCATGTCCTCCTTCATTGCTTTGCTCAATAGATAAATAACACGTTATTTCTTCACCCTTTTTTAATGAAATGGGAATCTCATTTCTTCCATTGAAACGCTCAAACTCCGCTGAAAATGATGAATTCGTCCTTTCTTCGGTCCAGCCTTCCTTTATCGTAAAATCGATTAATCTTATCGATAGCAGCAAAGGAAACATGAGAAGCAGAACCCATCCAATACGTCTTTTTCTAATAATAGCGTAGCTAAAAGCATAGATACAGGCACATAATGCCCCGATACTTCCAGCAATCACTGAAAAGATATTCATTCCGTAGACAGGCAAAAAAACGATGAATCCCGCTAAAGCATGCAAAAGAATACTTGTTTGGAATGTGACCCTTATCCACTTATAGGTCACGAAATCAATCAGCATTGTCA
>NZ_JBJEFJ010000019.1:0-3704 GCF_051873915.1 Pradoshia sp. | reverse complement strand
CAAAATTCGAATACGTTTTCCTTCTAATAATAAATCTTCTTCACATTGCCGTTATGCTTTTGAAAATGCTTATTATAGGCCACTAGTGTCGCGATTGTGGCAATCGGATAGATGAACACGAGTGAGCTGTAATGGGCATAATCATAAAAGTTGAAATGGAACAGCAGGTAAGCGAATGTGTGTATAACGAACATCCGCAACTTTAGTTGATGGCTTTCCTTGATGTTCAGGAAGAACAGGCCGAGCATCAAAATGGTGATGCTTAGCACCATGATGCTGTAGGAGGCCATAAACATAGCCCAGTTCTTATAGAACATGACAGGAATCGTGCCGATAAAGATGAGGGTGAAATAACACCCTAGCAGCATTAGTGAGTATTTGACATATTTCATGGAGCTGTGCCCCCTTATTGGTTAAGCAGCTTGGTACGCATTTCTCTGTTCATGTCATCGAGTTTTGCGACAAATTCCTTGCTGCTTGAAATGATTCTTCGGCTGGAAGCCTCTTGTGTTTCAATCGCCGAGTAAATATCTTGGTAGGCCTTTTGCAGCTTCTCCAAGGAGACGGATGGGTTCTCGAGCAGTTTCGTTGTCTTCTCCGTATTGTCCTTGAGCATTTGCGCATTGGCCATGATCATGTTTTCGGTTGCCTCATTCACATCATTGATGGCTGTGATGATTTTTTGTTGGTTTTGAAGGGCCAAATGAATCGCTGATGTGACCGGCGCCAAGTTCTTGGTCGTATCAATCGCATTGCGGATGGCTTCCTTCAGCTTGTCATTGTTCTTCTTGATGATATCAACGGAAGCAAGTGATTGCTGAAGCACGTTCACCATTGAGCTCATGTTTTTCGTACGGACAATGATTTTCTCCTGTGCTTCATTGACAATTTGTGTCTTCCCTTGCCAATCAGGCTCGTTCCGTTTATCCTCTATCATTTGGAAGAGGTTCTTGCCCATGAAGATTTGCTTCTCAAGCAAATAGATCTTGTCATGGACATCCTTTTTGATGACTTCAAGCTCCGCATTGTCTTCTTGGAGCATATCGCGTCCGCGAAGCAGGGATTGGACAATCTCGTCAATGTTCTTTTCGACGGATTGATATTTCGCCACATATTTATCCGTGGACTTCCTGCGCATGAACTTTGGCATAATCTTTGCTAAGCCCTTTGCCTCCAACGAATTCGGGTTTAATTCATTCACCGCTTCACGAAGCTTGAGTAAATTATCCGGAATCCCGTGGCTGTCATCATTATCCATCATATCCTTCACCGGACGGCGAAGGCTGTTTAAGGATTCCCCGGCAAGACGCTGTTCATTGCCGCCGAAATTATTAAGCTGCTCAAGAATGGCGTCCACCTGAGAAGAATCGGTATCATTAATCTTTTGGACGACATCATTCGCTTCATCATTCAGCTTTGCCATATCCTCTGGCTTGATGACGGATTCAATCACTAATTCATCCATATCTCGTGTTTGTTCACTCATTCCTTCTACTCCTCTGATTCTAGATTATTGATCATATCGTTCATCAATGGTTGATAACGTCTTCTTCAAATCAAATTCTCTCGATGTATCAATATGCCGGCGAATCTGGGTAATCCGCTCTTGAACCGTGATCAGGCGATTTAACGTATCGTGCTCGAATTTCTCCTGCTGCTTCCGCTCAAGCTCAGCGAAATCATCCAAGAGCTTGCGAAGATCCCTGATAATCGTTTCTTTCACTTGATATTGATAGTCAACATCCGCAATCTCATCAAAATGCTCAAGCAGATAGGCTAGTCCGGGAATGATTTGGGTAAAGGCATGATCGATTGGCGATGTTAGGCGATTCGCCTTTCTCGCTTCTTCCAGCTCATCAATCAAGGAGGTAAAGTCATTATTGTCTAAATAAACCTTTGTCGCTTTCTCCGGCTGGAAGTTAACAATGGCCCATTTCAGGAACTGTTCAATATGCTCCCGGTCTTTTGCATTTTTCACGATGCTTTCAGAAATGGTTTTCTCCGTAAATAGACGTGTTCTCGTGTCAAAACGGACATCCAGCAAAGGCTGATGGGTTTTCTGCCTTTGGGCGCTGATTGTTATATAATCAGGACCTGCCAGCACATTAATCGCATTTGGTCCGGACTCATATACATAATGCGCATACCGGTCATCAAGCTGCGTACACACAAATTGATCTTTTTCACTCTTTTTCACTAGTTTTTTCATGACATTCGCGATTCGGTCCTGCTTCGGCTCACCCGATTTAGCGTCCTGAAGCAATACGGCCGTCGTAGCTCCGACCAAACCGAGAAGGATAACATAAAACATCAGAGTCACCCCTTTCTAAGGCTATTTTATCATACTATCTATACGTTCAAACAGAGCATTGGTTTCAAAATATCACTGGAAAGACTTTCGTATTGAAGGTTAGGCAAAAACTTGTCATCGAAATAGAAGAACGGATATAGTACGATTAGAGTAGAACAACTACTAAAGGGAGGCAAATGAATGAACGATTTTTTCTGGATTGGCCTCGGCCTTGCCGCATTAGGGTATTTCATTGGTGAAGGCCTGCGTAATTTTAGGGGCTCAGGGAATCCATGGGGTGATTCCTTCGATGACGAAGAGCCTCTCATGATCAAGAAAAAGGATTTACATTATTACATAGGCATTAAAAAAGAGGATGTTGATGCATTCATTGCCAAGTATCCAGCCATTCCGCATATTGTCCTAAATGGAAATACATACTTCCCGCATAAAAAATTACTGGAATGGATGGAATCAGACGACTTGTCCAATGACTAAATGAAAGCCCATGCTCCGAGTTGCATGGGCTTTCATTCAAAAGGACGTTCGCTCATAATGCCAAAACGGATTATTCTCATGCGGGATCTTCTTGACAACCTTTCCGTGATTCAGCCATTCAGCCAAATCAAAATATTTATGATAGTCCCCCAGCTCGTTCTCAAGATCTGTCGCGACCTTTTGTTCGCTGAAGTAAACGACACTATCCAAATGCCCTAACGGCTTTGCCGTAAAGCAAACCTTATTCTCAAAAGGCAGCGCATCAAACCGCTTAATGCATTCCTCCGTGCAATGATACTGATCACTCATCTTAATGAATAGGTTATCCCAATTCATCCGGTCAACCCGTTCATTCCACTTCTCTAACGCTTCCTGCCTGTACCGGTATTTGATAAAATGAATCTCAATATCCCCGCCCAATAGTCCAATCGGATAATTCTCCTCACGCCACCCGTATTTCGAGTACAGGGTAAACTTCAGCCGCTGACTCATATAATACTGGAAATTCTCTAAAAGGCGTATATAATCCGGCGCATAAATATACATCCCAATAAACGGGCTCTTGTACTCCATCCCTAAATCTCGATAGACTTTCTCTCCCCATTCATTATTAGATACAATCGTAAAATCCTGGTTCGTCACTTCATTTCTTAAACGGGAATGAAAAAGTGCACTCGAGGCTTTATGAAAGAACCCTTTCATACTCTTAGCCATCTGAACCACCTCTTCTCCGTAGCCTCTTCTTACCATATACTATGCATACCATGCACAACCTGTTTACCATTTACCAAACTAGCTCAATGAATAATCTGAAAATATCGAATCTTATATATTTATTATACAATAAAAACGGTATCCCCATAAAATATACATACCCTGTTTTTCGTGGGAATATTGGAAAAGTAAGGACGCTGTA
>NZ_JBJEFJ010000018.1:0-3726 GCF_051873915.1 Pradoshia sp. | reverse complement strand
AATAGCATGGCGTTAAGCAATGGGATAAGAGAGATAATCGAATGATCGTCCTCTCTCTTTGATTAGTTTCTCCAAATAAGAGCGTATATCCGAGGGGATATACGCTCTTGTTAATGTGATTATTTGTTTTATAGTATGATTTATTTTATGTTTTTGTAGATAATAAAATTTAATTTTAACTCAAAATAAAATATTATGTCAATAATAAATTTGCTTATTTAGTAAAAAATGTTATAATAGTCTTACAGTTGTTTATTATCCGTATTTCAAATTCCGTTGAACCGTGTGAAGATAGAATTTGGATACGTTTTTTTATATCCTTTTATAAACGGAAGAAAGAAGTCAAACAATTGTGTGAGCTTTAAAATTCTCGGTAACCAAGTTTTTATTCTCAAGGAGGACTTGAATAATGAATCTGATCAATAAGAAAGTTACACACAAGCGTTTTGGCATGGGAAGTATCGTTAAGCATAATGATTCTAGCATTGAAATAAATTTCGAATCAGAAAATAAACTATTTGTTTTCCCTGATGTATTTGGAAAGCACTTAAAAATACATGATAAGAGTGATGCGGAGTCACTCGAGAAAATTATACAAAAGAAAGAAGATGAACGAAGAGAGGAAGAATGGAAAAAGGAAGAGGAAAAAAAGCTGCAGCAAAAAAAACAAGAGCTTCGAATAGAACACGAAAAACTAATGAAAAATCATAAGCTCCATCCTGAATCACAAATGGTTTTTTGGTGTGATAAAGAAGAGAGAAATCTTGCCTTTTCAGAGTGGAGAGTCTTTTCAGGGGTCATAAAAAGTGGCAGTAACAAGGGGAATCCGAACAAGCCGGTCCGCCTGCACCAAAATAGTGCGGTCCTGTTAACGGCAATCGACCCCGGCATGCCTGAAAAAGACAGACGTATTTTAGGCGTCTATATGGTAAATGAAAAATTTATCGGCAAGCTTTGTAAGGATGGGACTATTCCTGCTCATTCCAAATACAGAATCCAGCTTACCGAAGAGGAGTCAGATCAGCTTCGCTTCTGGGAGTATTATGTTAATCAAAAATCTCCGGATAAAATGACATGGAATACAGGGAAATACCGTTATTTCGATAATTTATGGATGGCTCAAATCTTGCTTGATATCATTTCATTGAAAAGGGATCCAAATGAGCGAGAGCTGGCACAACAATTTTTTGACCATTATTGTAAAATGAATCAGATAGCTGAGCAGGAGATACCAAAGCGGAATGGCGTATTAATGCGTGCTTAGAAAACTAAATGAATGGAGAGAAGCTTCTCATGAGTTCAAGTAACTTGTGGGAGGCTTCTTTTTTTTGACCTCGTACAGTTGGCTATTTTACAAAAAAAGGATTGTCTGCTGCTTTATCGAATAGTACATAAAGGACCAAAACTACACTTCGAGAGGTGAATGAATGATGAAAAAGAGAAAGGGTCTGTACGTCATATTGATATTGATTAGTGTTGTTCTTCTGTCATTTGCGAATGGTCAACCGCTTAGTGAAGCAGGTGCAGCTAAAGGGAATTCAAAGGTAAAGGATTTTAAGGTGGAAGAATATTTTAAGGATATTAACGGGACATTCGTATTGCGGGATTTGAGAAATGAGAAGACCTTTGTGTATAACAAGAGCCGAGCTAATGAGCGATTTGCTCCTCAGTCTACCTTCAAGGTGCCAAATTCATTGATTGGGCTCCAGGTTGGAGCGGTAGAGGATGAATATGATATTAAGTATTGGGATGGAATCGAAAGGGAAATTCCGGTCTGGAATCAGGATCATGTGCTTGGGTCTGCCATGAGGAATTCTGTCGTGTGGTATTATCAGGCGATGGCGCGTGATATAGGGATGGATCGAATGGATGAATGGGTGCATAAGATATCTTATGGAAACGAAGATATCAGCGGAGGAATTGATCAGTTCTGGTTAAGCAGCTCGCTTAAGATTTCGCCAGTAGAGCAGGTTGAATTCCTAGAAAGCCTTTATAGAGAGGAACTTCCCTTTGACCAGGATGTCATGAAGACTGTTAAACGCATGATGATTCAGGATGAAGGGGATGACTATATCCTTTACGGGAAAACAGGACAAGGGTCCGGCATAGGCTGGTATGTAGGTTTTATTAAGAACGATAAGAGGGCATACAGCTTTGCGGCAAATATTGATGGCACGAGTGCAGATGCTAAGGGGATTACATTGGAAATCTTAGAGAAGTATGGATTGATGGGTGAGTGAGCCTGCTAAAGATCATATAACCATGGATGGGCCTTATGTCAGCATGAAATAGCCGGCAATGAAGCTGTGATAGTGAGTGATACTAGAGAGATTGAGAAGAGAGATGAATGGACAGTTACCAGTTATAAATAAAAGGCAGAAATGTTGTTAAATACAATATTTCTGCCTTTTGACATCTCTAGTTACATAATTCAAAAGGGATTAGTGGAACAGTCCTCTTGGGTGTATCATTCAGTTATTTATCCTTTAATGAAAGTCCTAAATTATTTGCGATAGTGATGTAGAATTCTATCGTTTTGTTTTTGTAGTTAATCTTTGTTTTGTTAATCTTCTTAATATTTGCTAGTCTATAGTCCGCATACTTCAGGAACAGAGTGAAGGAGGAGTTCTGTAACTGTTCGATAACTGGAATATCAACTTCAAAGTAAGCGATTGAGTTAGAGCCAGGAACAAATTTCAATTCACATTCCAGGTCATTATCAATTCGGTTTCTATCCCGGATGAGGACGGAATTGATTTGCTTTATATTTCTGCTAAAGATTTCTATATGTTGGATAAATTTTTTATCCGCATAATAAGAGTCTAGCGCTCTTACATACATAGGAATCTCGAGTAGCTTATGTTTACCGGTTAAGAATGGTACTTCATAATAGGCGATATCATCTTGAATGATGTATTTTTTGTACTTATCTCTTTTCATCCAGGTGAACAGTTTGGTAAATTCCTCCGTCCGTCCCTCAACATATAGCTCCATTGCGAGCTTGTATGTTGGATGCTCGATTTGGTCGAGAAAGTTATAGGATAAGTCCTGTGTTGTTTGATATGCTTGTTCAAGCAGTTCAAAGAACTTTTCCTTTTCCGTGGAATTGACGAATGCCATGCTGTCAAAGGTACGCAGGAAATCATATTCATAAATTCGATTAAGCAGTACTTTCTCTTGATGAACAGGAAGATGCTGGTCTTTGATGTGTTGAATTACTTTTAAGTCAGAAGCTCTTTTATCAAGAACACTGGTTACTTTTGTGAGAGATTGATTATTGTCGTCCAAACGATTTACATAATAGATCGGTTCCATTGTCGTTGAAACGGTTGGACTATTTAACAGAACATCAAAGAAGAATAACTTATCTTCAGCGAACTTCATTTCAGGAAACCCGATATGTTGGTTATGTAGAAGAGAGGTTCTCATCATTCTGGCTGTCGGACCCATATGATAAAAGAAATACGGGATGTCAAAAGGAGACACACGTCTTCTTTCTTTATTGGATTGCCATTCTCCAATAATGCTTTCCCCATGTGTACTAACTTTTATCGTTTTGCCGACAGCATAGTTGTCTCCTGTTTCTTCTAAGATATCACTCAGTGCCTTTAAACCATTTGGATGAAACCAATCATCTGCATCTATGAATGAGATGTATTTTCCAGTTGCAAGTTCAATGCCAATATTCCTCGGAATGCCTGGAGTTCCTGTATTTTGGTTGAGGAT
>NZ_JBJEFJ010000017.1:0-70059 GCF_051873915.1 Pradoshia sp. | reverse complement strand
CCACCCCTCAGGTGACCCGACCCCAAGCCGAGAAGATATTGAAGTGACGAAACGCCTTGTCGAGTGCGGAAGAATCATGGGAATTGAAGTGCTGGACCATTTGGTTATTGGAGAGAAGAAATATGTCAGTCTGAAAGAAAAAGGATATTTATAATACTATGAATTCAAAAAAGGATGAGCTATAATATAACGTATGATTTTTTAACTGGGTTTATTTTCAGCCTCTTACGGAAAAAAAGCTCTGTTATGCGTTATTATTGCTGAAATAAGGCGAAAATCCGCGGATGATCTTCTGAATGGAAGAATGGATTTATGCAGATATCGACAATATAATTAACAAAGTCATGAAGATAAACTCTTTTACCTATATAGAAAAATATAATGGAAAAAATTCATGCCTAATATGGAATACGTTTCAGAAAGGGAGATATTAAAAAATGCTTGGAAATAGAGATTTAGGAATTGATTTAGGAACTGCCAATACGCTGGTTTATGTAAAAGGAAAAGGAATCGTTGTGCGTGAGCCATCCGTTGTGGCTTTCCAAACTGATACAAAATCAATCGTTGCTGTCGGTAATGATGCGAAGAATATGATTGGCCGTACACCGGGGAATGTTGTTGCTCTTCGCCCGATGAAAGACGGGGTAATCGCTGATTACGATACAACAGCTACGATGATGAAATATTATATGAAGCAAGCGTTGAAAAACCAAGGCTTGTTTGCCCGTAAGCCATATGTCATGGTTTGTGTGCCATCCGGCATTACAGCCGTTGAAGAAAGAGCGGTTGTGGATGCAACTAGACAAGCTGGCGCACGTGATGCTTATACAATTGAAGAACCATTTGCGGCAGCAATCGGTGCGAACCTGCCTGTATGGGAGCCGACAGGAAGCATGGTTGTTGATATCGGCGGCGGTACAACTGAAGTGGCTATTATCTCCCTTGGCGGTATTGTAACAAGTCAATCCATCCGCATTGCCGGTGACGAAATGGATGAAGCAATCATTAACTACATCCGTAAGAATTACAATCTTATGATTGGTGATCGTACATCTGAAGCCATCAAATTGGAAATCGGTTCTGCTGGTGATCCAGAAGGTGTTGAAAACATGGAAATCCGCGGCCGTGACCTGTTGACTGGATTACCAAAAACAATTGAAATCACGCCTGAAGAGATTGCAAAAGCGTTGCATGATACTGTTTATGCGATTGTTGATGCCGTGAAGAACACGCTTGAAAAAACTCCGCCAGAACTTGCTGCGGATATTATGGACCGCGGAATTGTCTTGACAGGAGGCGGAGCTTTACTTCGCAACCTTGATAAGGTGATTTCTGAAGAAACAAAAATGCCTGTCTTAATTGCGGAAAACCCGCTTGACTGCGTAGCAATTGGTACAGGAAAAGCGCTTGACCATATCCATTTGTTCAAGGGGAAAGCAACGAAATAAAAACCGAATAAAGCCTGAAAAATCCCGAAAGAGGATAATAACGATGAAGGAGCAAGAATATGCCGCAATTTTTCTTAAACAAAAAATTGATTATCTTGCTGATTAGCATCATCTTTCTGGTGTCTTTAATAGGGTTCTCACTTAGGGAAAGAGATGAACTAAGCTGGCCGGAACAGTTTATGAAGGACTCTGCCGGCTTTGTGCAAACAATTTTCCATAAGCCCGCTTCTGCAATAGCGGGCTTTTTTGAGAATCTTTCCGATTTAAGAAATACATATGAGGAAAATAAAAATCTTAAAGCGCGCCTGGAAGAGTATGTGAAGCTTGAAACAGAAATTTATGATCTAGAAAAAGAAAACAAAGAGCTGCGAGCAATGGTTGAAAAAGAAGAGTCGCTCAGTGAATTTACCGTCACTCAAGCGACCGTTATCGGAAGAAGTCCGGAACGCTGGCATGAAACCTTGACCGTGAGCAAGGGAAGTGTCAATGGGATTGAGAAGAATATGGCTGTCATAACGGCTAAAGGCTTGATTGGCAAGGTGAAAAGTGTGTCCCAATTTACGTCCACTGTTCAGCTGCTGACAGCACTTGACCCGCAAAACCGCATCTCCGCTGTCGTGCAGGGGAAGAAGCCCGCATACGGCTTTATTCAAGGGTTTGATGAGGATAAGCAAGCGCTCATGCTCACAGGACTATTGTATGATGCGGATATTAAGGAAGGCTCCAATGTGGAAACCTCCGGCCTTGGAGGTGTATTCCCTAAAGGACTGGTTGTCGGCAAAGTGGAAGAGGTTATCATTGATCAGTATGGATTGACACAGACGGCTTATATTAAGCCTGCAGCCAATTTTGATGATGTCAACGATGTCATGATTGTTAAACGTTCGACTGCCGAGGTCGATACAGAAAGTACTGAGGGGGATGACCTATAATGAAAATTAGGGTATTCCTTCTTGCGGTGCTTGTCTTTATTTCAGAAGGTATTTTCGTAGAGGTATTCTCAAGCCTCCTCAATAAGACGGATTATATTCTCGTACCGAGGTTCATTATGATTTTCTTAGTGTTCTTGACCGTATACGGCAAGAAGGAAATGGCTATATGGTATGGTTTCGGGCTTGGAATTTTTTACGATGTTGTTTATACAGAAATACTGGGCATTTACACGTTCACCCTGCCATTAATGGTCTACCTTTCATCTCAGCTGATGAAGGTTTTGCAAGTGAATCTGGGAATTGTCTCAACGGTCAGCCTGCTTGCAATATCTGTTCTTGAGATCATCGTGTATGAGGTGAACAGTTTGATTGGTTTTGCTTCATTGAGTTTCATTGATTTTGCAAAAATGAGATTGCTGCCTACTTTACTGCTGAATCTTGTTTTCCTCATTCTATTTGCGCATTTATTTGCAAAATGGATGAAGAAATGGGTAGTAGAGGAAGACCTCTAAGCGGCGGAATACCGCTAAAAGAGGATTTGCCAGCGCTTATGTCGAATTAAATTGCATTGAGGTGAGCACGACGTCATGGGGAAAAAAACTGTACAGCATGTTATGATTAAAGGAAGTAAACAAGGATTAATGATTGTCATTGATGACACATCCTCCTTTTCTGAAGCAATGAGGGACCTGGATGAAAAGCTGTCCATTCATCATCAGCATCTGGCGAATAATGAGCCGGCATCCAGTATACACGTCACTATACATACGGGTAATCGATATTTAACGGATGAGCAAGCCACTCATCTTGTGGAATTGGTTGAGAAAAAAGGATATATGACCGTAAAGGATGTCGAATCAAATGTCATCCTTTTGGAAGAATCGAAGCGAATGGCAGAAGAAGTGGCTGTCACAAAGGAAATGAAGATTGTTCGCTCTGGTCAGGTGCTTGAGGTGAAGGGAGATCTTCTCCTTGTCGGTGATGTCAATCCTGGAGGTACCGTTAAGGCCGGCGGCAATATATTTGTGATGGGCACATTGCGAGGAAGGGCCGAAGCAGGCATTAATGGCAATAAGGATTGTGTGATTTCAGCTTCTGTCTTTAAGCCGGCGCTGATTACCATTGGGGATATATTGTATAACTCCTTTGATCATCATGAGCAGGATGACCAGATGATGGCATGTGCTTATGTGAATCAATCGAATGAAATCATGTTTGATAGATTGCAAGTCTTGAGTAAAGTGAGACCGAATATATCCTTATTTGAGGAGGGCGTATAGCCATGGGAGAGGCCATCGTAATTACTTCCGGAAAAGGCGGTGTCGGTAAAACGACAACAAGTGCCAATGTCGGAACAGCCTTGGCGTTAATGGGGAAAAAAGTCTGTTTGGTCGATACAGATATCGGATTAAGAAATTTAGATGTAGTCATGGGGCTTGAGAACCGGATTATCTATGATTTGGTGGATGTCATTGAAGAAAGATGCAAGGTGCATCAAGCGCTCGTTAAGGATAAACGCTTCGAAGACAGGCTTTATTTAATGCCTGCAGCACAAACGGCGGACAAGTCTTCGGTTACACCGAAGCAAGTAAAGAAATTAATTGAGAGTTTGAAAGTCGATTTCGACTATATTATTATTGACTGCCCCGCAGGAATTGAACAAGGCTACCGCAATGCTGTTGCGGGTGCGGATAAGGCGATTGTTGTGACGACCCCAGAAACAACAGCCGTCCGTGATGCAGACCGAATTATCGGCTTGCTGGAGAAGGAGCCGGATGTTGAAGCTCCTAAGCTCGTAATCAACCGGATCCGAAGTCATATGCTTAAGCAGGGGGATGTACTTGATATTGATGAGATCACTAACCATCTCTCCATCGATCTGATTGGTATTGTCGCTGATGATGATGATGTCATTAAAGGGTCTAACCAAGGTGAACCCATCGTGTTTGACCCAAACAATAAGGCGTCCATCGCTTACCGTGACATTGCGCGCCGGATATTGGGCGAGTCCATTCCGCTTAAACCGCTGGAGGAAACGAAGACAGGTGTCTTCACGCGCATAAAAAAATTATTCGGTGTTAAAAATTAATCCCAAAAGGCCTGCTCAGCTGGTAAACCTAGCTGCAGCGGGCCTTTTTTGCGTTATCATCTCCAGTCATAGCTTGGACGAGAAACTCATAGTTTTAATTAACATGGTATTTCTTAAGGGGTGAAGGGGATGGCATACAAAAACAGCGCAGATGTCCGCAGACGGATAGCCCAGCGGCGGAAGAACAGAGAGAAGAACCTTGGTTATCAGAAAAGGGAGGCTCAGAGAGAGAGTCCGATTCTCGCTGACAAGGAGCTTGATTGGGGTGCGGAGAATATGGTCGTTTACGATGAGGGAATCAAAAGTCCTCCTAATAAGGTGTTTATCAAGAAGGAATGGATGCTCTTTCAGGTATTGGCCTCGACCTGCCTCGTGCTTGTAATGGCCATTGTTTACAGAACATCAGCGCCTTGGACAGATGATGCTAGAGAGCTTATCGGTGGAGTGTATGAGCAGGAATTTCAGTTTGCGAGTGTTGTTAATTGGTTTGATGAAACCGTTGGCCAGCCATTTGCCTTCCTTCCGGAGAATGCAGACAAAGAAAAGGAAGAAGATTTTTCTATGCCTGCAAGCGGGACAATCATGGAGAGCTTTGAGAACAATGGTCAAGGGGTTATTGTGAAGACGGCCGCAGCAGCCTCTGTTGGAACCGTGAAAGAAGGAGTAGTCATCTATGCGGGTGAAAAAGAGGAATATGGAAAAACGGTCATTATTCAGCATGCTGACAAGAGTGAATCCTGGTATGGAAGCTTAGAATCGATTGATGTGAGTCTTTACGAACAGGTTAAGAAAGGGGCAAAGCTTGGAAGGGTTCAAGCTTCAGAGGAAGAGGAGGGGAAAGGAGAATTTTACTTTGCGCTGAAATCCGAAGGTCGGTTCATTGACCCGGGTGAGGTGATTTCCTTTGAATAAGATTCTGCCGGTACTCTGGAAGATTCGAATTCATCCGTTGACATGGGCGGTTATGGGACTGGGAGTCATTACAGCGCAGTTTGCGGAAATATTGATGATGTTTTCGCTCGTCCTAATTCACGAGCTTGGCCATGCCGCAGCAGCGCAAATATATGGCTGGCGCATAAAGGCGGTCACGCTCCTTCCGTTTGGAGGGGAGCTTGAGACAGAGGAGCATGGGAACCTTCCTTGGAAGGAAGAGCTGGCTGTGCTGCTGGCTGGCCCGGCGCAGCATCTCTGGCTTTACGGGGCAGCCTTCCTTTTCTATGTGAACGAATGGATGCCTGGTCATCTTTATCAAGAGTTTCTCCTTTTCAATACAGTCATACTGGCAGTAAATCTTTTGCCAATCTGGCCGCTTGATGGGGGGAAGCTTCTGTTTATCCTGCTAAGCCTCCGTCATCCATTCGTCCAGGCACACCGCTTAATCATTCAGTATTCTCTTGTTTCTCTGGCTATTTTATTAGCTGGCCTATTAATGCTTAATCCACTGAATTTCAACTGGTGGGTCATTGCCGGATTTCTCGGATATTCGCTTTGGAAGGAATGGAAGCACCGTCAATATGTGTTCATGCGTTTTTTGCTTGAGCGGCATTATGGTCATCAGCAGGATATTCGGGCAATCTCAAGGCTTGAGGCGGAAAAGGAAACGCCCATCTTTGAGATTCTTGAGCATTTCCGGAGGGATAATAAGCATGTCATCGTCATTAAGAATGAAAGGAAGGAAATTGGCAAGCTGGATGAGTCAGAGGTGCTTCATGCCTGCTTTACCTCAAAGCTTGCCTACAGGCCGATTGGGGAGCTGCTCTATCCTTATTGACTGGCAGAGGCGTACTCGCTAAAGTTAGAGTAAGAGCCAGTTGGAGGATATTTTTATGGATAAAATTTTATTGGATTATCAGAATGGAGAAAAAAGGCTTGGCATCTGGAGGGATGGCAGGCTTCACGTATTCCATATTGAACGTGACGGAGAGGGTCCGTATGCAGGCAATCTGTATGCCGGAATTGTGCGGGAAGTTGTGCCTGGCATGAATGCGGCCTTTGTGGATATCGGACTTGAAAAGAATGCCTATTTGCCTTTTGAGGAGACACCGCGCTACCAGCTCTCGGACGGAAAGCCGGGCGTCGCCTATGTGAGGCAGGGAGAGAAGCTTCTTGTCCGGGTTGTGCGCGACCCTCAAGGAACGAAGGGAGCAAAGGTGAGCGCGCTGATTGAGATCTCTCATCCTGAACTTGTGTTAATTAAGGGAGAGCATTTCGTCCGAACCTCCAAAAATGCAAGCCGCCAAACGGCAGATAAATGGAAAGGCATTGCTTTAGACCATTTGCGGGAAGATGAGGGAGTGATTGTCCGTACGCAGCTCCTTGAGGCAGGAGAAGGAGAATTCGTGAACAGGCTTGCGAGACTTCGTGAAAGATATGAGGTGCTTATTCAGCGGGCAGATTCCGTGAAGGCGCCAGGGCTTGTAAGCGGGCATAATCGGATGACGCAAATCGTGCAAAAATGGACGGATGGAACTAGCGGGGAGTGCTACACAAACTCCTCTGAGGGAGTCAGCCTTCTAAAGGAGGCTGTTTCTACAGATGACTGGACGATTTCGCGGGCAAAGAGCAAAATTCCTCTATTTGAAGAGCATCAGGCAGAGGCAGACCTGGAAAAGGCCGTAAAAAAAATCATCTGGCTCTCTAATGGTGCCTATTTGCTATTTGAGCGTACGGAAGCTATGCATGTCATTGATGTGAACACGGGGAAATTCACCGGCAAGCATGACCAGCGGAAAACGATGCTTGAGACGAACCTGCTTGCTGCAAAAGAGGTTGGACGCCAAGTCATCCTGCGGAATTTATCCGGCATCATTATTGTCGACTTTATCAATATGACCTCAAATGCAGACCGCAAGAAGGTAAAGGAAGAGATGGAGTCAGCGCTTGGGCGTGATTTGACGCGGTCGGTCGTTGTCGGGTTCACAGAGCTTGGCCTTTTGCAAATCACACGCAAAAAAGAAGGGCCGGACCTATATGAGCTCATGCTTGATGATTGCCCGCGCTGTCATGGGAACGGACATATTCAAGGGAATAAGGCAGAGTGGCATGAATTATCAAGGCAGCTCGAGGGCATGCGTTATGTGATGGATGAGTGCATCTGGATTGATGCTGATCCGGAATTCTTCGCCCTTTTAAAGGAGCGGAGAAAAGAACTGGAACCGCATGGGAAGCAGGTTCTATTCAGACAGGCGGCAGTAGAAGGAAATCATCGTTTCGTCATTCGTGCAACGGGGTCCGTTAAAGAGCTTGATGAGAGAGCGAGACGTGCATCCTCTCAACAGGAAGGGGACAGCCTGCTGCGATTGACGCTAAAAGAAGATTGACAATGAATGTCTCTATATGATAGTATTTGTTTGTTATGTTTGTAGCACCCATGCTACAACCGCTCATGTCAGGTTATAAGTCCGCATCTGTGGCGCCTGCCGTTGGCGAGTCTTAGATCATTCAAGGAGGTGCAGGTATGTACGCAATTATCGAAACTGGTGGTAAACAAGTTAAAGTCGAAGAAGGTCAAACTATCTACGTTGAAAAATTGAACGTTGAAGAAGGTGGATCTGTTACTTTCGACAAAGTTTTATTCGTTGGTGGAGACGATGTGAAAGTTGGAAGCCCTGTTGTTGAAGGCGCTACTGTAACAGGTAAAGTTGAAAAACAAGGTAAAGACAAAAAAATCATCGTTTTCAAATACAAAGCGAAAAAGAACAACCGTAAGAAACAAGGTCACCGTCAGCCTTACACTAAAGTAACGATCGAGAAGATCAGCTTCTAAGGCGACGCGCATGATTAAAGTAAAGGTAGTTCGAGATGGCGAGCGAGTTCAATCGTTCAGCCTGTCAGGACACGCCGATTTTGCAAGAAAAGGTCAGGATATTGTTTGTGCCGGGGTATCGGCGGTAGCCTTCGGCTCTGTCAATGCCATTCTAAGCTTAACAAATGTGAAGCCTAAGATTGACCAGGCTGGCAAAGAGGGCGGCTATCTCGAAGTCACTTTTCCGGTAACGGAGGAGGACGAAAAGGTACAGCTTCTTATTCAAGCCATGCTTGTGTCCCTGCAGACAATTGAACGTGACTATGGCAAATACATGAAAATTATAAATAGCTAACAGGAGGTGGAATAAATGTTAAGATTGGATCTTCAATTCTTCGCTTCCAAAAAGGGAGTAGGTTCCACAAAGAACGGACGTGACTCCATTTCCAAACGTCTTGGCGCTAAACGTGCTGATGGCCAATTTGTAAGTGGTGGTTCTATTCTTTACCGTCAACGTGGTACAAAAATCTATCCAGGTTTGAACGTTGGACGTGGTGGAGACGATACACTTTTCGCTAAGGTAGACGGCGTTGTTAAATTCGAGCGCTTAGGCCGCGACAAGAAACAAGTGAGCGTATACCCTGTAGCACAAGAAGCATAATAATAACAAACAATGAAGCTCTGACCTCATCGGTTGGAGTTTTCTTTTTATAAGCCTCCTATGCTTAATAAGCTTGATGTTACACTTCCTTATAGACCCCAAATATATTGCTGCTGACGATGTATTCCTCTCCTGAAGAAATAAGGAAACAGCTATGCTATACTAGTATAAACATATGTAGAATAAATCAGGACCTCATTTAAATTATCCGACAGGAGAATGTATGGAGATGGAGACTAAATGGACCACTATCGATTTATTGAGGCACTCACGGCATGATTGGCTGAATAAGATTCAGCTGATTCAAGGTAATCTAGCATTAGGAAAAATGGACCGCGTGTCAGGGCTAATTGAGGAAATCATTATAGATGCGAAACAGGAAGCGAAAGTGTCGAACTTGGACATGCCATGCTTGGCAGAATTGTTGCTGACAGGCAATTGGCTTCATTATACATTCGAGCTCGGATATGAGATTATCGACGATATTAGCGGGCTTGCTAAATATGACAGCAGGCTGACAGGCTTTGTGCGTGATTTCTTTGATGCACTGAATCAGCAGCTGACCGGCAGTTCCGTACATACACTGATGGTTATGATCAGCGGGTCTGAAGAAGCTGCCTTGAGGGTCGGATTCGATTTTCAGGGACATGTAGATAGTCTTGATTGTCTTTTTGATGGCCTTTCGGTGCCGGATTTTATAGAAATGTCAGTCCCCTCAGGTGATAAAAATTCTTTTTTCTTTGAATTAACGGTAAGATAGCAACAAAGAGAAACAGGTGAAAGAAAGTAGGTGTCAAACGCCCATGTTTGTGGATCAGGTCAAGATTTACGTAAAAGGCGGTGACGGCGGAAACGGAATGGTAGCCTTCCGCCGAGAAAAGTATGTGCCAAAAGGAGGCCCAGCCGGAGGTGACGGCGGGCATGGTGCAAATGTTGTGTTTGAAGTAGAAGAAGGACTTCGGACATTAATGGATTTCCGATATAAGAGGCATTTCAAGGCTCCGCGCGGAGAACACGGAATGTCCAAGAATCAGCACGGCAAGAATTCACCGGACATGATTGTCAAGGTACCGCCGGGTACGGTTGTATCTGATGCAGATACTGGTGAAATCATTGCTGATTTAACCGAGCACGGCCAGCGTGCGATTATTGCTAAAGGCGGACGCGGCGGACGCGGTAATACCCGTTTTGCCACACCAGCGAATCCCGCACCGGAATTATCCGAAAAAGGTGAACCGGGTGTTGAACGAAATATCATTATGGAATTGAAATTGCTCGCTGATGTCGGGCTTGTTGGATTCCCAAGTGTCGGGAAATCAACCTTGCTGGCATCTGTCTCAGCAGCGCGCCCGAAAATCGCAGAATATCATTTCACAACGATTGTTCCGAATTTAGGCGTGGTGGAAACAGAGGACGGACGCAGCTTCGTTATGGCAGACCTTCCAGGATTGATTGAAGGGGCTCATGAAGGCGTTGGATTAGGTCATCAATTCCTCCGTCATATTGAACGGACACGTGTCATTGTCCATGTCATTGATATGTCCGGCCAGGAAGGGCGCAATCCATACGAGGATTATGTGACGATTAATAAGGAGCTTGAGGAATACAATCTCCGCTTGACAGAAAGGCCTCAAATCATTGCTGCAAGCAAGATGGACATGCCGGATTCCGAGGAGAACCTAAAGGCCTTCAAGGAACGCCTGGAGGAGGATGTACAAATCTTCCCGATTTCATCTGTTACACGTGAAGGGCTGCGCGAGCTTCTCTATGCGGTAGCTGATAAGATTGAAGAAACGCCGGAATTCCCGCTTGAGCATGATGAAGACCAGACCGGTGTTCACCGTGTCCTTTATAAGCATGAAGCAGAAAAAGAAGAGTTCATGATTACGCGTGAATCTGACGGCACATTTGTCGTAACAGGCGAGAAACTTGAGAAGCTCTTCAAGATGACTGACTTCAGCCGTGATGAATCCGTTAAGCGTTTTGCCCGCCAGCTTCGTGCAATGGGCGTAGATGAGGCCCTCCGTAAGCGCGGCGCCGAGGATGGAGATATTGTCCGCTTGATGGAATATGAATTCGAATTTATTGATTAAGCTTGGTTGAATGGTGATTAGGGGGCGTTTGGATGCAGAAAAAGTTGGATAAGCGATTTTTCCTCGTAAGGGAGGATGTTTTGCCAGAGGCTATGCAAAAAACGCTGCAGGCAAAAGAGATGATTGAACGCGGCAAGGTCCTGTCTGTGTGGGATGCGGTCAATAAGGCCGGTCTGAGCAGAAGTGCCTTCTATAAATACCGTGATACAGTCTTTCCCTTCCATAGTGTTGTGAAGGAGAGGATTATCACGCTCTTCTTTCATCTTGAGGACCGCTCTGGCACACTGTCAGAGCTCCTGCAGATTGTTGCCTCATCCGGGTGCAACGTTCTGACTATTCATCAAACCATCCCCCTTCAAGGAAAGGCGAATGTCACCCTTTCCTTGAATACAGGGGATATGCAGATTGATATGAATGAATTTATCCATCGATTAAAGAGCTTGGAGTTTGTTGATAAGGTAGAAATACTTGGCTCGGGTGCCTAATGGCTGAAAGAACCGGGCCTCTTTCTTATAAAGAGAGAAGTTCAGCTAGACGACTAGGGGGAAAGACAGTTGGAGAAGATTGCGTTTCTAGGTCCAAAGGCAACATTCTGTGATTTAGCAGCAACTAAATTATTTGATAATTCCGAAAGAATAGCGTACGGCACAATACCTGAATGCATAGATGCAGCAGACAAGGGAGAAGTGGATTATGCGGTTGTTCCGCTTGAGAATGCGCTGGAGGGCTCAGTCAATATTACGATGGACTATTTAATCCATGAAGTGCGTGTACCAATTGCGGCTGAGTTTTCCTCGCCTATCCGCCAGCATTTAATGGTCCATCCAAGGCGTGCAGAGCTGCTCGGAGAAATCGAGTGCATTTATTCGCACAGCCATGCAATTGCTCAATGCCATAAATATTTACACGGAGAGCTGAAGGGTGTGAGATGTGAGAATGTCACCTCAACAGCGTTTGCGGCTCAATATGTCAGTGAGCATCCAGAGGAAGCAGCTGCTGCGATTGCCAATGAAATGGCCGCCGCGGAATACGGGCTTTCGATTGTGAAGCCAGATATACATGATTATGCCCATAACCACACCCGCTTTGTTGTACTCAGCCATAAACCAATTGGTGAACGATTAGATGGGCTCGCGCGGAAAGGGGAGAAAACAACGGTGATGGTCCTGCTGCCGGCTGACCATGCCGGAGCGCTCCATCAAGTCTTGTCTGCGTTCTCCTGGCGTAAGCTCAACCTCTCAAAGATTGAATCCAGGCCGCTTAAAACAGGCTTAGGGAATTATTTCTTCATCATCGATATCGACCAGCTTATGGATGATGTCCTTCTCCCTGGAGCGATCGCTGAAATGGAGGCGCTCGGCTGCAAGGTCCATGTCATGGGAAGTTATTATAGTTATTAGATAGAAAAAAAGAAAGCTGCCTTTAAGAACCGATTAATAAAAGGTTTTGATGGCGGCTTTTTTTGTTCTTCTCCGTTCTCGAGACAGTCTATTCGATTAAGAAACCGGCCTTGCGCAAGGCATCGGCAGCATTCTGAAGCTGCTCCTCAGTCGGGGCTTCAAGTGTATGCAAATGAATCCCGTTTGTCAGCTGGGATAAGAGGGAGGCATTCGTCGTCTTTAGCTTCATAATAAACTGGCGGACATCGCTTCGGTTTGAAACCATGATGGAGGCGGTGAGGTCGCCGTAAAGCGGGTGTTCAACCTTTACATCCTTGACGGTCACACCGCAATCGACGATGAGCTGTAATTCTTTCTCTGTATCTTCCGGCGGGTGCTCGCTTGCGATAATCATGCTTTTAAGGGCAGGCCTGCGCTCTTCGTTCTGAAGGTAGAGATAGCCGTTAGGTGTAGCGATAATGGGGTGATTACGCGCTTTAAGGAGGGTGATATCTCCCACAATAATCTGACGGCTGACGGAGCAAAGCTTGGCTAGCTCAACCCCTTTGATCGGTTTTGTTTCTTCTTTTAAAATGCTGACAAGATAGTCTCTGCGTTCATCCGCACTGTACTTTTTCTCCAAAAGTCCAATCCTCCTTATTTCTTTTGGAAATTTATTTTCCTGTTTGTCCTCATTGTAACACAGGGGTTTTTTCTCATAAATAGATAGGGCATCGCATAAATTTTCTTGAAACATAATAGCAATCTGCCCAATCAATCATAGTATATATGGACATTTGTGTGAGGAGGGATGAGGCGTGAAGATTCATATCGTCCAAAAAGGCGACTCATTATGGAAGATTGCTAAGAAGTATGGCGTGAATTTTGAACTGTTAAAGAAAACGAACTCACAGCTTAGCAATCCAGATATGCTTATGCCCGGCATGAAGATAAAAATTCCTGAAACGAATTCTTCTCCCAAGAAAGAAACAGATACAAAGGTGAATTTTGGGGTGAAGGAAGCACCAATCCAGAATGTGACGCAAGCCAAACCGCAGCCAATGAAGCAGCCTGCTGTGAAGGAAATGCCGAAGATGCCGACCCAGAAGAAGGAAAGTGTAAAAGAAATGCCGAAGATGCCGTATGTGGCACCAAAGGCAACGGTTAAACCCATTATCCCGGACATAGATATCAATAATTATTACATGATGAATATGACCAAGATGGAAGTGCCGCCGCCGATGCCGATTTATAAGGAAATGCCAAAGAAAGAGGAGCCGGTCATTCTGAAAGAACAGCCAATCAAGGAAATGCCGAAAGTGGAATCCCCTGAGCCAATGCCGATGCCTGAGCCAATGCCGATGCCAGCACCGCCGAAGTATGAGTATTGTCCGCCAGTGGTCCCTTATTATGAGCCTTGCTGTTACCCGTACATGTATAATCCATGCTATCCGTATCAAATGCCATACATGCCGCAGCCAATTCCTGCTCCATATTACCAGCCGATGATGAATCCTCAAGGCCAGGCTTCTGCGATGGAAAGCTTCCACTATGAGCAGGAATCAATGGAATTTCCAATGCATGGTCAAGGACAAATGCCGCAGGGTGTTATGCCGCAGCCAATGGTTATGCAGCCGCAGCCATACTATATGATCCCACAACAGCCGGTTATGCCAAGCTATGGCTACGGTCAACACCCGCAGCCATATGGCATGATGGGCCATGATGGAATGATGATGCATGGACAGGATGGAGAATCAGGCAATGATAACCATGGCGGTGCTTACATGCCTTATGACGGGTATATTCCGCAATGCGGATTTACGCCTTCACCGCAAGCGGGAGGTCAGGGTGCTTATTACCAGCCGGTTACTCAATCGGCCCAGCAATATTCTGAACCGATGCAGCAGCCAAATGTGCAGAATCCATTTGCATCTCAGCCAATGCCCTATCAAGATGTGAGCGGGATGAAGGGAAGCTCAGAAAGTGTGCCATTCTATAATCCCCACGCCTCTCAAATGATTCCTCGCATTAATCCTGCAGCTTTTGATCGGCCTGGAGCTGACGATGAAGAAAGCAGTGAGCAAGACGGTCAGTCATGAGCGGAAAACGTGCAGGAGGCACCCTTAGGGGCTGTCTCCTTTCGTATTTTCAACAGATGAATGTCCCAATCCGCGCAATGAAGCCAATCAAGCCTGATTTAATGCTTGTACAGACAGAGAAGGGCAAGACATTGGTTGCAAAGCGATTCAAAGGCGAGAAGAGCCTTTTAAGGCAAATGGAATTTCTGACTCTCCTTAGAGAATCGGGGTTCCATAACTCCTATGTATTCAGCGAGTCTTTTCCTCCATTCGAATATGGTGCAAAAAGCATTGGATTTCTTTCTTATATCCCGCCTCATGAGCAGTCCTTCACCTATCGAAATCAACGGGAAAGGGCAGAGGGACTTGTATTGCTGAAGAAGATGCATGCCGCATCAATCCGAATCTCTCATCGCCTGAGATATCTGCCTGACCTGCCGTATAATCAGGTGAGTAAATGGAAAGAACGATTGGCAGAGTTCAAACGAAATGAGACCATCTTGAGGCCGTTCCTGCCAGAAAAGGTGTATCAGGGATATGCTTCGATGGGGAAATGGGCACTTAGGGAGCTTAAAGGCCAGGAAATTGGTGAAGGGGAGGAGCCGGTCATCATTCACGGCGACCTTGCCCATCATAACTTCTTAAGGCGGGAGGATGGAAAGCTTTTCTTAATAGACTTCGATCTTATGGCAAGAGCTCCCGCTATCGTTGATGACCTTCAATATGCGAACAGACTATTAGTCTATAATGGCTATTCCTTAGAGAATATTCTGTCTATGCGGCCCTTTCGTGATTATGCAGTCAGCCGTGAATTCTTGATAGGGCTTGGTTATCCGACCGATATTTATCGTGAATGGAACCGTATTTGCCGGGATAATTTGTGGACTGACCGCCGACGAATGAGGGTCATGCATGAGTATACGCTTAATGATTATCAGGAGAGACTGCGCTTTTTCAAGAAAATCAAGCATGCTGTGGATAATTTGTAATAATCTTCTTGCATTCCGGACATACTAGTTCATGAGAATGAATATAAAAGATGGGATGGGGTGTAAGAGGATGAGGTTACGCGGCTTTATTACAGCTTGGGTTTTGTTGTCTTTGTTTGGGATCCAAGGAGCGGAGGGTCCAGTAAATATAGCGGCAGAGGCTGCGGTCAATCCATCCGTCGAGGTTGGTGAGCCGGTTCCAATACAGCGGACCATCATCTTGCAGCGTGTCTATTTAGACGGAGAAATAAGCGAAGAAACAATTGAGGAAACGATTATTTCAATGGATGACTTCTGGCGGAAATATGATAAATGGCTGCTAGTTGACCAGAATGACAGCCAGCTTGTATTCCAGACTTATGTGGATGATATCTCGCCTCTTTTGAAAGGCAATGGGTATTTTGGAATCAAAGCTGATGGGACAATCAGTATTTTCAATGGGAAGCCAGTAAAAGATCAGGTCATTCAGTCCTTTTACCAAATCGATCTGAAAAAGCTGGAATCAAGCCAGCAAACGGAGCTCTTAAAGGGTGTTAAGATTGAGAATAAGGAGCGGTATAAGCAATTTTTGGAGGTATATAAGCCATACTCCATTTCGACTATGAAAACTCTGCACTAAAAAGGAAGAGGCTAGGACATAAGTAATTCAGCCAATCATAAACCCGAATGATTAGACGGTCATGAATGAATCTATCGTCTAATCATTCGGGTCTTTATTTGTTGTATTCCATGCATGAGTTGATTGAGGCTTTCTACTATTAGTGAATAGTGGGATGGAGAGAAATGCACTCGACTCCTGCGGGAAGTAGAGAAAAGGCCTGAGACCCCACAGGCGTAAGTGCCGAGGAGGCTCAGCTTCCTCAGCGGAAAGCGAGTGAATTTCACACAATGGAAGATACTTGTACTTCCAGCTGCTATTGAATAGGAAGATTATGCTGCAAACACTCGTTTTTGAGAATCATTTATTTCGTTTTGTCCCTGCCTCTTTTTTTATCCACTCATGTGCCTATAAGTCAAAAATGCAAACATTTGTGCTGAGTTGAGTATGATGGATAAATATAGTGTGGTACAATGGTTTACAGTCGAAAAAGAGGAGAGGTCAAGGTGTACGATTTCATTAAAGGAAGGGTAGACTATGTCTGTCCTGAATATATAGTAATAGAAGCGAACGGGATTGGCTATCTGATTCAGGCACCCAACCCGTTTGTGTTCTCTGGCGGAGATGAAGAGAAGAAAATCTTTGTTCACCATTATGTCAGGGAGGATGCGGTCGCTCTTTATGGCTTTACTTCCCGCGAGGAGAAGAAGCTGTTTATGAAGCTGCTCAATGTGACAGGAATCGGTCCAAAAGGTGCGCTGGCGGTGCTTGCGACAGGCCGTGTGGATCAAGTTGTTGAGGCTATTGAGGCAGAGGATGAGAAGTTCCTTGTGAAATTCCCTGGAATCGGGAAGAAGACAGCAAGGCAAATGATTCTCGACTTGAAGGGCAAGCTCGATGATGTGGCTCCTGATGCCTTCCCAGATCTATTCTCCACAGAGGGCGGTAAGGAGTTGAGCGGCTACAGCAAGACCAATCATGAACTCGAGGAAGCCTTGCTTGCGCTTGAAGCCCTTGGATATTCAAGCAAGGAGATCAAGAAGGTTGTAGCACAACTTGAGAAAGAAAAGAAAACGACTGAAGAGTATATTAAGGATGCCTTACAGCTCATGCTGAAATAGGAGGTATGAACATGGATGAGAGAATCATGGACATAGAGGCACAAAATCAGGATGAGGCGTTTGAGTTCAGCCTCAGGCCGCAAAACCTCAGCCAGTATATTGGACAGGATAAGGTGAAGGAGAATTTGCGCGTTTTTATAGATGCGGCCAAGATGAGGGAGGAAGCCCTCGACCATGTCCTTTTATACGGACCGCCGGGACTCGGGAAAACGACGCTTGCTGCGATTATTGCCAATGAGATGGGGGTGGCTCTTCGGACAACCTCTGGCCCGGCTATTGAACGCCCGGGTGATTTGGCAGCCATATTGAGCGCCTTGCAGCCTGGAGAGGTATTATTTATTGATGAGATTCACCGCCTGCCTAAATCCGTGGAAGAGGTTCTCTATCCTGCGATGGAAGATTTCTGCCTTGATATTGTCATAGGAAAAGGGCCAGGTGCTAGGTCTGTCCGCATTGATCTTCCTCCGTTTACCCTTGTCGGAGCAACGACAAGAGCGGGCTCCGTTTCAGCCCCTCTGCGGGACAGGTTTGGGGTTGTGTCCCGATTGGAATACTATTCAGAGATTCAATTAAGGGAAATCGTTAAACGTACCGCACAAGTGCTTGATACGGAAATTGACGAGCATGCGGCAAGCGAAATCGCCCGCCGTTCTCGTGGAACCCCGCGGATTGCCAACCGCCTTCTTAGAAGGGTTCGAGACTTCGCCCAGGTGCGTGGTGACGGAAATATTGTGTTTGAACTAGCGGATTATGCCCTTGAGCTCATGCAGGTTGATAAGGTTGGTCTGGATCAAATTGACCGGAAGCTCTTGCTTGGCATTATTGAGAAATTTAAGGGCGGACCTGTGGGCCTGGATACGATTGCAGCGACAATCGGGGAAGAGTCGGGAACAATTGAAGATGTGTATGAGCCGTATTTAATGCAGATTGGGTTTATGCAGCGCACGCCGAGAGGGCGGGTTGTCACCGATCATGTGTACAGACATTTTAATATTGAGGTGCCAAATCCATGAATCAATTGCCAAAAACGATTATGATAGTGGGTGTGGTTATTTTTGCCGTCGGATTTTTGATGCAATTTATCAAGCTCGGCCGGCTGCCAGGCGACATCATCATCAAGAAGGAGAATACAACCTTCTACTTCCCGTTAATGACCTCCATTATTGTCAGTGTCATATTAACGGGTCTGTTATATGTAATAGGAAGATTTAAATAAGTAATTGGAAATGGAAGTGTCATCATGAAAGTGGATTTATTTGATTTTCACTTGCCTGAGGAGCTTATTGCGCAAACCCCTCTAGAGAAAAGGGCAGAGAGCCGTTTGATGGTTCTTGATAAGCAAACAGGTGATTTGGAGCATACTAAGTTTAAAGAAATTACCAGCTTTTTAAAGCCTGGGGATTGTCTTGTCCTCAATGATACGAAAGTGCTCCCGGCTAGGCTTTACGGAACGAAGAAGGATACCGGCGCCAATATTGAACTGCTCCTTTTGAAACAAATTGAAGGAGATGTGTGGGAAACACTTGCAAAGCCAGCAAAACGGATTCAAGTGGGTACAGAGGTCGTGTTCGGTGACGGCCAGCTAAGTGCCGTCTGTGTGAAGGAGCTTGAACATGGCGGGAGAGAGTTTGAGTTCCGTTATGAAGGAATCTTCTACGAGGTGCTTGAGGAACTCGGTGAAATGCCTCTTCCTCCATATATTAAGGAGCGTCTTGCGGAACGAAGCCGTTATCAAACGGTGTACGCACGCGAGGAAGGTTCTGCAGCTGCGCCGACAGCAGGTCTTCATTTCACAGAGGAGCTTTTAGAAGAAATCAAGGCAATGGGGGTTCATCTTGCCTTTATTACCCTTCACGTGGGTCTAGGAACATTCCGTCCGGTTTCCTCTGATACGATTGAAGGACATGATATGCATGCGGAGTTTTACCAAATGAATGCTGAGACAGCAGAGCTTTTGACAAAGGTCAGGGAAGAGGGCGGCAAGATTTATTCGGTTGGCACAACTTCCACAAGAACGCTTGAGACCATTACAAGGGATCATGATGGGAAGTTTGTTGAGGCGAGCGGATGGACGAATATCTTTATCTATCCAGGCTTTGAATTCAAGGCGATTGACGGAATGATTACGAATTTCCACCTGCCGAAGTCCACCTTGATCATGCTGATCAGTGCGCTCGCAGGCCGTGAGCATGTATTGAATGCTTATGAAATGGCAGTGAAAGAGCACTATCGCTTCTTCAGCTTTGGCGATGCGATGTTTATTAAGTAGGATATTTGAGAGGAGTAGCAAGATTGACAGCTATACGTTATGAATTAATTAAGACTTGTAAACAAACAGGAGCGAGGCTGGGCCGTGTCCATACACCTCATGGCTCCTTCGACACACCTGCGTTCATGCCAGTTGGCACGCTCGCAACGGTAAAGACGATGTCTCCAGAGGAATTAAAGGAGATGGGTGCGAATATTATTCTCGGAAATACGTATCATCTTTGGCTTCGTCCTGGCACAGAAGTCATCAAAGCAGCCGGCGGCTTGCACAAATTCATGAATTGGGACAGGGCAATCCTGACCGATTCTGGTGGCTTCCAAGTGTTTTCTTTAAGCGAGTTCAGGAAAATTGAAGAGGAAGGCGTGCATTTCCGCAATCACCTTAACGGGGATAAACTGTTCCTCTCTCCGGAAAAAGCCATGGAAATCCAAAACATTCTTGGATCTGATATTATGATGGCCTTCGATGAATGCCCTCCATATCCTGCTGAGTATGACTACATGAAGAAATCCGTTGAACGTACATCTAGATGGGCCGAGCGCTGCTTGAAGGCGCATGCTCGTCCCGAAGACCAAGGGCTCTTTGGAATCGTGCAGGGGGGAGAATATGAGGATCTTCGCCGCCAGAGTGCAGAGGATCTTGTATCGCTTGATTTCCCTGGTTATGCCGTTGGCGGACTCAGTGTAGGGGAGCCAAAGGATGTCATGAACCGTACGCTTGAATT
This sequence comes from Pradoshia sp., assembly GCF_051873915.1. Taxonomy (NCBI): domain Bacteria; kingdom Bacillati; phylum Bacillota; class Bacilli; order Caryophanales; family Bacillaceae; genus Pradoshia; species Pradoshia sp. The sequence goes on along the minus strand of NZ_JBJEFJ010000017.1, from coordinate 49,930 downwards.
CACGACTCCATTCCTTCCAAAGGATAAACCTCGTTACCTCATGGGAGTGGGATCACCGGACTCCTTGATTGACGGCTCCATCCGCGGCATTGATATGTTTGACTGCGTATTGCCGACAAGGATTGCCCGTAATGGAACATTAATGACCTCTGAGGGAAGACTAGTCGTTAAGAATGCCAAATATGCAATGGACTTTGGCCCTCTTGACCCGAATTGTGATTGCCATGTATGTCAAAACTATTCACGCGCTTACATTCGCCACCTTATCAGATGTGACGAAACATTCGGAATACGCTTAACCTCTTATCATAATGTTTATTTTCTGTTAAACTTAATGAAACAAGTTCGACAAGCTATCATGGAGGACAGGCTTGGGGACTTCAGGGAAGAATTTTTTGAGAGATACGGGTTTAATAAACCGAATGCGAAAAACTTCTAACCTTTGATACACATCAATAGAAAGGAGTGAAAATATGTTATCTCAATTCTTATTGCCAATCATTCTTTTGGTGTTCTTTTACTTGGTATTGATCCGACCACAGCAAAAACGTCAAAAAGAAACAGTTAAGATGCAAAACGATCTCCAAAAGGGAGATAAAGTCATTACTATTGGCGGTTTACACGGAACTGTGGATGCTGTCGATGAAGATAAGGTCATCCTTAAGAGCCCGGATGGTTCACGCTTAACGTTTGAAAAGCGCTGCGTAAGCCAAGTAGTCCAAAAGAAAGAATCCGTAGCAACTGCTGAAACAGTAACGGATAAATAATAGAAAACCTAGCCAGCTTAAGCTGGCTAGGTTTTTTTCATTTCTGGGCCCCCGCTTAAGTTTACGCCGAGGACACCGCCCATCATCGCCGTCACGATGAAGCAGGCATTATAGATGAGCTGTTTAGATGTGAATAAGGCATCAAGACCGAGGTATTGATAGAGAAAGACAATCAGCGTATAAATAAGTCCCGTCCCGCCCCCAAGGAGCCACCCTTGCTTCTTTCCTTTCCCGCCCGCAATGAAGCCGCCGATAAAAAGGGTGAGAAAAGACAAAATCATGATGATATACGTCAGGGAAGATTCTGCAACATTGGTGAATCTCAGGATAAGAGAGAAGAACAGGCTGAATACGGCAGCCATGATGAAGATCGTCACGACACCGTATAGAATTGCTGAACCTAAGTTTCTCGATTCGATTGGAATCAGCTCCTTTCAACCAAAAAAGTATGTCTTACCAATACTTTATTCAGCTTGGGAATATTTAGAATGTTTTTTTGTACAACCCGTCATTTAATGTGATTGAGCCTTGAGGTTATAGCAAATACTATTCATTGCTAGATTGGAAAAAGAGGAGAGCGAGTGGGTTTCATGGATTATTTAATGGTTATCTGGAGGACAGTGTTTCTTTATGTCGTGATATTTTTTGTATTTCGGATTATGGGAAAGAGAGAAATAGGAGAGTTAAGCCTGCTTGATTTGGTTGTATTCGTCATGATTGCTGATATTGCTGTCATCGGAATTGAGAATTATGATGGAGAGATTATAGAGGCGGTATTGCCTATTGTCACCCTGTTTATCATTCAAATGACCATTGCCTATGCATCCTTGAAGCTCCCCTTCTTGCGCAAGGTGATAGATGGTGAACCGACGTTCCTTATTCATAATGGTAAAATCAATCAAAAGGCGATGAAAAAGCTGCGCTATAACATGGATGACTTATTGATGCAGCTTCGCGAAAAAGGGGTCAGGAATATCAGTGAGGTGGAGTTTGGGATTGTGGAGGCGTCTGGAAAGCTGTCTGTCTATGAATTTGTGGAGCCGGCGCCATTGGCTGCTGTGAAGCCAGCGCCAATCCTTACCCTCATTCAGGACGGAAAAGTCATGAAGGAAAATCTTAAGGGGATTGGACGAACAGAAAGCTGGCTCACAGCTGAGCTTAGGCGATATGGGCATCCTGATTTGAAAGATGTCTTTCTATGCAGCCTGGAGGATAACGCTTTACGCATTTTTAGAAAGGAATGACAGACTTATTTGAATGGTGTTAATGCGGCTAGGATTGGCCCAATGATTGGTATTCTCCGGATTTCATCTTTGCGGATGATTCCTGTTAACATACTGCCTGCCAAGAAGAACAAGCTCATGGCAGAAGCAGAGAGAAGAATTCGATTCAGGGCAGGAACGTCCGTCAGCCAGTTGAAATAGAGCATATGTCCAATGATGCCGGTAAACACCATCACGATAAGCGCCATTAAATATTCATGCAGATAAATGGTTAAACTGATCTTTTTCATGACACTGGCGAAATGAAGCATGGTCACGAGGACAGTGCTGACACAAATCGCGATTGCAGCTCCCATAATACCGAATGATGGCTGGGCAACAAGTGTAATGATTAAGACAATCTTGACCAATGAGCCGATAATGCTGTTAAACATCGCTGCTTTAGCCATATTTAATGCCTGCAGAACCGAGTTAAGCGGCCCCTGATAGAAAAAGAAAATAAAGAATGGAGCCATGAAGCGTACATATACACCCGCATGCTCATTATGATAAACAGCTTCCATGATGGGATGAGCTAGCACAAATAAAACGACCACCGCGAGCGTCCCGCTCAGGAAAGAGAGACGGAGAGACTGCTGGATGCGATGAACAACCTGCTTAATATTCCCTTTTGAATAGGCCTCACTTACAGCTGGGACAAGTGAGACACCAAGTGATATGGTGATAAAGGAAGGCAGCATGAGCAAGGGAACAGCATAACCCGCGAGCTCCCCGTATTGGGCTGTGGCAACGCCTGTTGCGACACCTGCTGCGGCAAGGCTTCTCGCTACGACAATCGGCTCAATGAACCAAGTGATGGAACCAACCATACGGCTCCCCGTTGCCGGGATAGAGATGGATAGCAGCTCCATCAATGTATCCTTGCCTCCTGCAGCATAACGGAAAAATTGTTTGCGAAGACGGAAGGGCTTTTTCACTTTAAACATGAACATTAAGTAAAGGAGCGATGCAAGCTCCCCAATAACAGAAGCAATCATGGCGCCTGCTGCGGCATATTCAATTCCGTATGGCAGAAAAGCCTTTGTTAAAGCAGCGATCATGGAGATACGAATTACCTGTTCAACCACCATGGAAATGGCATGGGGCTTCATATTCTGCTTACCTTGGAAATATCCCCGCAGAACGGCTGATATAGCCGCAATCGGAATGATGGGGATTATGGCTATTAAAGGATAATATGTCCGTGAATCTGTAAAAACATGGGTGGATAGATAAGGAGCCAGCAAGAATAAGATGGGGGTAAAGATGGCAGATAAACCACCTGTAACCGTTAACGCTACAACGAGAATTTTTTTCGTCTTCTGATGGTCCCCGCGTGCCGTTGCTTCTGCCACGAACTTTGATATCGCAATCGGCATGCCGAGCTGAACCGCCGCAATCACTAGAAATAAGGAGGGCAATGCCATCATATACAACCCTACGCCTTCTTCCCCGATAAAGCGGGCTATGACGATTCGGTTCACAAAACCGAGCACTCTCGTAATCAAGCCTGCAATCATCAAGATCACTGTGCCCCTGATAAAACTAGACATTCAATTCCCTACCTTCTCAAAAAAGCTGCAATCTATTACAATTAATCTATATGCAGCTAAATGGGCCAACCATGACAAGCTTCAAGGATTTAGTGAAAAATACATACTATATTGGCTTGGAGGATGATGATTATGGCACAACAACACCCATATGAGAAATATCGTCAAGAAATGCATCCTGCGCTGAAAAGCAAGCAGGAAGAGTTTGAGCTGCTCGGCTATCCAGAAATCACAGAGGAGGACATTTGGAGATGTCTGATTCAGAAGAAATGGAAGAAGGCTAATGCTGAGGCACGACAATATGTAATCATTCAAGATATCATGCAGCTGAAAGTGTCAGATTACATGAATTATGCCACTACTGCCGCCTTGATTGAGGGTGAGAGCATGAAGAAGGATATCGCCGCTGGATTGGAGGATTTTAAGGATCTATTCTCGTGATGGAAATGGCTTGGGTCAGCAATGGCCCGTATGCGTCAATCTTTGTAAGAAAATTCACATCTTTTGAACGAAATATTTCCATATATTGTGGAATCAAATTGACACTTAACCCGCAATCTTTCATAATAAGAACGTTATAGGAAAGCAATCTTTTTGATTGAATCAACTAGGCACATGTTTTACCAAGCATAGCGTCCTTTCATGCTGCTTCAATCGGAAAATTTCAATTAGGAGGCTAATTTACATAATGGTAAAAAGAAGCAGAATCGTCGCTTTCTTGCTCATTGTTCTCGTATTAGGCGGGACAATGCTTGGAACGACAGAAAATGTTATGAAGAAAATTAAACTGGGCCTCGACCTTCAAGGCGGCTTTGAAGTTCTGTACAAGGTTGAACCGCTTAAGGAAGGCCAGAAAATTAATGATAATACTATGTCTGCAACGGCAAGTGCGCTCGACCGACGGATTAATGTTCTCGGTGTAAGCGAGCCGGTCATCTCGATTGAGGATGATAACCGAATTCGGGTTCAGCTTGCCGGTGTAGAAGACCAAGAAAATGCACGTGAGATATTATCCACCTCTGCAAATCTAACCTTCCGTGATGTTAATGACAAAATCATGCTTGACGGAAGCGACCTGAAGGAAGGCGGAGCCAGCCAAAGCTATGATGAAACGAACCAGCCCGTTGTTTCTGTCAAGCTGAAGGATGGGAAGAAGTTTGGCGAAGTCACGAAAGAAATTCTCGCCATGGCACCAAATAATCAGCTTGTCATTTGGCTGGACTTTGAAGAAGGAAAGGATTCCTATAAAGCAGAGGCAGCAAAGGAAGACCCGAAATTCATTTCCGCTCCTAATGTAAACTATCAGATTAATTCTGATGAAGTTATGATTTCCGGAAACTTTACAGTTGAGGAAGCGAAGGAGCTTGCATCTGTCTTGAATGCAGGGGCTCTTCCTGTTCAATTAGACGAAATTTACTCCACATCAGTAGGAGCATCCTTCGGGGAAGAAGCGCTCAACAGTACACTATTAGCTGGTGTGATTGGTATTTTAGCCATCTTCCTATTTATGATGCTGTACTATCGTTTGCCGGGTGTGGTAGCTGTCGTTACCCTGTCTGCTTATGTGTATTTAATCATTCTAGTCTATGACTGGATGAATGCCGTGCTTACACTGCCGGGTATCGCCGCCCTTATCTTAGGGGTTGGGATGGCTGTCGATGCGAATATTATCACCAATGAGCGGATTCGTGATGAAATTCGAAAGGGCCGAACAATCAAAGCAGCCTTCAAGGAAGGGAACAAAAACTCCCTCTCCACGATCTTCGATGCCAATTTAACGACTCTGTTAGCAGCCATTGTCTTGTTTGTGTATGGGACAAGCTCTGTTAAAGGCTTTGCGACAAGCTTGATTGTCAGTATTTTAGTCAGCTTTATCACAGCCGTTTATGGAACCCGCCTCATTATGGGATTATGGGTAAACAGTAATTTCCTTGATAAGCGTCCAGGCTGGTTTGGTATTAAGAAAAGCGAAATTCATGATTTAAATGAATTCAAGAAGGATAAATATTTACCAACGAAATTTGATAAATGGGATTTCATTAAGCCTTCTAAGAAATTCTTTATCCTTTCCATCATCGTTACGCTGATTGGTATTGGCTCCTTATTTGTAAGGGGGATGGATTTGGGAATTGACTTCTCAAGCGGTTCACGGATTCAAATTACGTCAGATGAGAAGATTTCCGTAGAGAAGATTGAAGCTGATCTTAAGGCAAATGATATTGAAGCCCAGGATATTGTCTTGACCGGCGATGATGATAAATCCGTTGTCGTGAGAACGAAGCAGGTGTTCAATAAGGACGAAATTGCTGCGCTTGGCACCTATTTCAATGATAAATATGGTCATAAGCCAAATGTAAATACTGTGTCTCCAACCGTTGGGAAGGAATTAGCGAAGAATGCCATGATAGCAACTGCGATTGCATCAATCGGTATCATTATCTATGCGAGCATTCGCTTTGAATGGAGAATGGCCCTGCCTTCTGTATTGGCGCTCTTGCATGATGCATTTATGATTATCACGATATTCAGCATATTCCAAATTGAGGTAGATTTAACCTTTATAGCTGCTGTACTGACGATTATCGGATATTCGATCAACGATACGATTGTTACCTTTGACCGGATTCGTGAGAATATGCGTCAGAAGAAACGTATTAAGACACGGGCTGAGCTTAATGAAATTATCAATATCAGTATCCGTCAAACTTTGGTGCGTTCGATCAATACGGTTATCACCGTGCTTGTCGTTGTAATCGCGATGATGATCTTTGGCAGTCAGTCCATTTATAACTTTAACTTGGCCTTGCTGATTGGTCTTGTAACGGGCATGTATTCATCAGTCCTGATTGCGGCACCATTATATGCAATCTTAAAGGGCGGGGAATTAAAGAAAAAAGGAACATTAAAGACCTACAAGGAAAAACGAGTTACATCTGACCAGCCGCAAGTATAAAGCTGGAATAACCTAAGGCAGTCCGATCATCCGGGCTGCTTTTTTGTGTACGTAAAGGAGTAGGATGTCTATTTACAGAGGAAAAGGGAATAGATAAATGGCAAATATATTTATGTTTTCTTGTTTTCTTGAATGGAAGGAGGACATGAGGAATGAAGAAATTGCAATGGTTTGTTATACTTGGCATCGTGTTTACCGTCATAGTAGCTGTCTTTGCGGTTGTCAATGTAGAGGATGTAGCCGTTAATTATGTGTTTGGAACGGCCTATTGGCCGCTTATTCTCGTTATATTAGGGTCGGTTGTCATGGGTGGGGTAATTGTCGGGTCGGTATTGGCCGTAAGGATTCTTCATCTGTCGAAAGAGCTGAAAAAGCTGAAAAAAGAGCTTGGCAGGGAAGAGGAACATGAGGAATGAACGAAAATTTTCTATCTCCTGCATTGAACCTTTGACATTATTTTTTTATAATAGGTAAGTCAGAGGGGTGACATGATGTTACAATCAAAAACGAGATGGCTGTTAAAAAAAGCCGATGAAACGATTATTCATACATTAATGAACGAGCTCAATCAGCCGCGGATTGTGGCTGCGCTTTTGGTCAACAGAGGTATAAAGACCGTAGATGCTGCACGGTCTTTTTTATATGCGGATGAACATGATTTCTATGATCCGTTTCTGCTTTCCGGAATGGAAGAGGCAGTGAAACGGATCGTCAAGGCAGTCAAAAACAATGAGAAAATCATGATATATGGAGATTATGATGCTGACGGTGTCAGCAGTACGACCGTATTAAAGCTTGCCTTAAATCAGCTTGGTGCAGAACAGGTTGATTGGTATATCCCCAATCGCTTTACAGAAGGATATGGACCGAATAAGGAAGCCTTCGCAAAAATCAAGGAAATGGGAACATCCCTATTAATTACCGTAGACTGTGGAATTTCAGGCATTGAGGAGGCACAGTATGCGAAGGAACTCGGCATGGATTATATTGTGACAGATCACCATGAACCAGGACCGGTATTGCCGGAGGCATTAGCGATTCTTCATCCGAAAAAGCCTGGCGAGACATATCCGTTTCACGAGCTTGCCGGAGCAGGAGTAGCCATGAAGCTCGCCCATGCTCTTTTGGGGGAACTGCCTGAGGAACTGATTGGTATTGCAGCAATTGGAACGATTGCTGACCTTGTTCCACTTCATGACGAAAACCGGCTGATTGCCTTAAGAGGTCTGCAAGCATTGAAGCGCACGAAAAGACCTGGATTGCTTGCCTTATACAAAAAGGCCGGGATCGCGATGGACAGCTTTAATGAGGACTCGATTGGCTTTGGCATTGCGCCTAGAATAAATGCGGTCGGGCGATTGGAGGATGCAGATCCTGCTGTTGAATTGCTCTTGACGAATGATGAGGCGGAAGCAGAGCGGATTGCGGAGGAGATTGATTTCTTGAACAAGGAGCGCCAATCCATTGTTAAGGAAATCACGCAGGAAGCGATAGCTGAAGTGGAAAACCGTTTCCCGCTCGAGGATTATCCTGTCCTTGTCATCGCAAAGGAAGGATGGAATCCAGGGGTGGTCGGTATTGTTGCCAGTAAGCTTGTGGAGAAATATTACCGTCCAACCATCATCTTGAGCATAGACCGCGAGAAAGGAACGGCGAAGGGTTCAGCACGGAGTATCCCAGGGTTTGATCTCTTTCAAAATCTATCCTTAAACCGGGAGCTGCTTCCGCATTTCGGCGGGCATCCTATGGCTGCTGGGATGACGCTGAAGATAGAGGATGTAGATGAACTCCGTTTACGTCTATGTATGCAGGCAAAGGACATTCTGAAAGAGGAGGATTTCCAGCCGGTGACAGAAATCGATGGAGTAATCTCCATTGAGGAGGTTAGCTTGAAGCTGATTGATCAAATGGCCGGATTGGCACCTTATGGCATGCAAAACCCGAAGCCGCGCATTCTGATAGAAGGTGCAGAGGTCGCAAGCATGCGGAAAATTGGTGCGGATAAAACGCATTTAAAGCTTGCTCTTTTAGAAAATGGTGTACAATTAGATAGTATCGGATTCGGGCTTGGCGAAATCTGTGATCATTTATCTCCCTATGCGAAGGTGTCTGTTATTGGCGAGCTGGCAGTCAATGAATGGAATAACTTAAAGAAGCCTCAATTATTCCTGCATGATTTGGCTGTTGCAGATTGGCAGTTATTTGATTGCCGAGGGAATGCGAAAACTAATCCTAAACCAGCAGCCATTCCAGAGAAACGGAAAATGATTCTCTTCCGTGAGGAGAGCAAATCCATGCTGGCTAATGAGGATGAAGGTGTTCTCATTGAAACGCTCGAGGCAGCTAAAGCGGAGGAGCTTGACGGGATGAATATCGCCTTTTTAGACCTTCCAAATCAAAAAGGGATGATTGAAGCCCTGTTGGAAGGAAAGCAGCCGGCGAGAGTGTATCTTTACTTCCGAAACGGCGGCGATGATTATTTCAAGGCATTCCCGACAAGAGAGCAATTCAAATGGTATTATGCGATGCTGCTCAAAAAGGGACCGATGGATTACAAGGACATGTCTGAGAGGATTACCCATTTCAAGGGCTGGCCAAAAGATACAATCGATTTTATGACAAAGGTGTTTTTTGAGCTGGAATTTGTTACAATAAGAAACGGACTCATTAGTTTAGAGAAGAATAGCCCAAAGAGGGACTTGGCAGAGTCTGACACCTATCAAGCACGAAAAGCACGAATGGAATTAGAACAGGAACTATTGTATGCCCCATCCAATCAACTATATCAATACTTCAACCAGCAGATTGGATCTCGTGATGATTACAAGGAGGAAACAAAGCAATGGATTTAAAAAATTATATAGAAATCGTAGAGGACTGGCCAAAACCAGGTATCAAATTTAAGGATATAACTCCTCTTATGGCAGACGGTGCCGCATATAAAGATGCGACAGACCAAATCGTCGAATATGCCAAAGAAAAAGAAATCGATATTATTGTTGGGCCGGAAGCTCGCGGATTCATCATCGGATGTCCGGTTGCTTATGCAATGGGAATTGGCTTTGCTCCTGTACGGAAGGAAGGGAAACTTCCAAGGGAAACCATCAAGGTTCAATATGGATTGGAGTATGGGAAAGATGTCCTGACTATTCATAAAGATGCCATCAAGCCTGGTCAGCGCGTGCTCATCACAGATGACTTGCTTGCAACAGGAGGAACAATGGATGCAACCATCAAGCTTGTTGAACAGCTTGGAGGAGTCGTTGCCGGATTGGCATTCCTTGTTGAACTGACATACCTTGAGGGCCGTGATAAGCTCCAAGGCTATGATATCCTCACATTAATGGAATATTAAGCATATATTAACAGGCGTTCTGGAGCTAGAACGCCTTTTCTCGTACCAATAATCGTTTATTGACGAAACTATACAGCAAATTGACGTTCGTTACTTTACAAGAAAACTTTTTTTGAAGATAATAGATACAATCCTCATTTTTAACGCTAACCCATTAGGGTTTTTTATATAGAGTGAAAAGGCAAAAACGTGGAAATACGGAGTAAAAGGTGATCTCATGGCAAATGAACAAATTTATACGGCCGAGCAGGTATTTGATAAAGCAAGAAATTATATGACCGAAGAGGAAGTGGCTTTTTTAGAGAGGGCCTATGAATTCGCAAAAGAAGCGCATAAGGAACAGTTCCGTAAATCGGGCGAACCTTATATTATTCATCCTGTGCAGGTGGCAGCCATTCTTGCAGACCTTCAAATGGATACGTTCACGGTCGCTGGAGGCTTCTTGCATGATGTCGTGGAAGACACGGATGTGACACTCGAGGATATCACACGAATCTTCAATGAGGATGTCGCTCTCCTCGTCGACGGGGTAACAAAGCTCGGTAAGATTAAGTACAAATCAAAAGAAGAGCAGCAGGCGGAAAATCACAGAAAAATGTTTATTGCCATGGCGAAGGACATTCGCGTCATCATGATTAAGCTTGCCGACAGGCTCCATAATATGCGGACATTAAAGCATTTGCCTGTTGAAAAGCAGCGCCGTATTGCCAATGAAACATTAGAGATTTTTGCTCCGCTTGCCCATCGGCTTGGGATCTCCACAATTAAATGGGAGCTGGAGGATACGGCTCTCCGTTATTTGAACCCTCAGCAGTATTATCGAATCGTCAATCTGATGAAGAAGAAGCGGGCTGAGCGGGAGGAATATTTAGCAGATGTTATTGCTGAAATGAAAGATAAGCTTGCCGAAGTCTCTATTCATGCAGACATTTTCGGAAGGCCAAAGCATATATACAGCATTTATCGCAAAATGGTCCTTCAGAAGAAGCAATTTGAGGAAATCTATGATTTGCTTGCCGTACGTGTTATCGTGAACAGCATTAAGGATTGCTACGCGGTTCTTGGTATCATCCATACTTGCTGGAAGCCGATGCCGGGACGGTTTAAGGATTATATTGCGATGCCGAAGGCTAATATGTACCAGTCTCTCCATACGACTATTATTGGGCCAAAGGGTGAGCCGCTTGAAGTGCAAATCAGAACGGTTGAGATGCACCGGACAGCGGAGTATGGGATTGCCGCCCACTGGGCTTATAAAGAGGGCAAGGACTTAACCTCCACACAAAGAATGGATAAGAAACTCGATTGGTTCAGACAAATCGTTGAGTTCCAGGATGTATCCACGAATGCGGAGGAATTCATGGAATCTCTCAAACTTGATTTATTTGCCGATATGGTCTTCGTATTTACGCCTAAGGGCGATGTGTTTGAACTGCCAATTGGTTCAGTGCCGATTGATTTTGCTTACCGGATTCACTCAGAGATTGGCAATAAGACCATTGGTGCGAAGGTGAACGGGAAGATGGTCACGCTTGACTATGTACTGAAAACAGGCGATATCGTCGAGATTTTAACCTCTAAGCATTCATACGGACCAAGTCAGGATTGGCTTAAGCTGGCGAAGACATCCCAGGCAAGGAACAAGATTCGACAATTCTTCAAGAAGCAGCGCCGAGAGGAAAATATCGAAAAAGGCAAGGAAATGGTCGAAAAAGAGCTAAAGGCTCTCGACTTTGACATAAAGGATGTATACACTCCTGAAAACCTGCAAAAGGTAGCAGAGAAATTTAATTTTGCCAATGAAGAAGATATGTATGCAGCGGTAGGCTATAACGGAATCACGGCAGCACAAATTGCGACAAGATTGACGGATAAACTCCGCAAGAAGCGTGAGAAGGAGCAAGAGGTCAGCTTAATTGATGCGGTGAGCGAGCTTCGGATGATACCGACAACGAAGAAGAAGGATTCTGGTGTCAGGGTGAAGGGCATTGACAATATGCTCATCCGTCTTTCCCGCTGCTGTAATCCGGTTCCTGGTGATGAGATTGTCGGTTACATTACGAAAGGGCGCGGGGTTTCGGTTCACCGTGCAGATTGTGTCAATGTACTAGATGAAGAGAGCAAGGAAAGAATCATCCCGGTTGAGTGGGAAAGCAGCATGTCTGACCGGAAAGAGTATAATGTAGACATTGAAATCAGCGGCTTTGACCGGAATGGCTTATTAAATGAAGTGCTTCAAGCTGTCAGTGAGACGAAAACGAACATTACGGCCGTTTCCGGCCGTACGGACCGCAATAAGAGTGCAGCGATCACGATGTCAATCTCCATCTATAATGTGTCTCATTTGCAGAAGGTCGTGGATCGAATTAAGCAAATACCAGATATTTATTCCGTCAGAAGACTGATGAGTTAGGGGTTAGGATAGATGAAAGTCGTGTTACAGCGCTCAAAGGAAGCGTCCGTTACCGTTTCTGGTGAAGTGGTTGGTCAGATCTCCAATGGTTTTGTTTTGTTAGTGGGGGTAACCCATGAAGATACGATGGAGGACTGCCGCTATCTAGCGGATAAAATCGTGAACCTGCGTGTGTTTGAAGACGAGAACGGCAAGATGAATCATTCCCTATTGGACGTTAAGGGAGAAATCTTGTCTATCTCGCAATTCACGCTTTATGGGGATTGCCGTAAAGGGCGCCGCCCAAATTTCATGGCTGCCGCCAAACCAGATTTGGCAGAAGAGCTTTATGATTATTTCAATGATTGTTTAAGAGAGAATGGAGTACAGGTAGCAACGGGTTCATTTGGAGCCATGATGGATGTTGCCTTGATAAATGACGGACCTGTTACCCTGATCTTGGAGAGTAAATGAAAAAGAGAGCAAAGGCACAAGCCTTTGCTCTTTTATTATTTATTTAAAAAGCTCTTGAGACCATTTAAAAGACCGTTAGTGACCAGCTCTTGATAGCGGGCTGTGTGAAGAAGTGATTCTTCAGCTGGATTACTGATATAACCTAATTCAACGAGGACAGCAGGGCGCTTATTCTCACGTAATACCCGGAGGCTTGCCTGCTTCACGCCTCTGTCCTGTGACTGGCTGTTTGTCAGCAGGCTATGCTGAATGTGGGAGGCGAGTTCCAGCTGATGCCCATGCGTATAGTAGGTTGTGATTCCGCCAGCTCCGATATCTGCTGCGCTGTCATAATGGATGCTGATAAAGGCGTCTGCATCCTGCTGGTTGGCAAGGTGAGCACGGTCACTTAAGGAGATATATTGATCGCCGCCGCGTGTGAGAAGTACACTGGCTCCTTGCTGTTTAAGCTTTGATGACAGCAGAAGAGCAGTCCTTAGAGTCAGCTGTTTTTCAAAAAGGCCGCTTGTTCCGATGGCACCGCTGTCCATCCCGCCATGTCCTGCATCAAGAACAATCAATTTTCCAGTTAGGGACCCAGCCTGTACAGCAGATGCTGGACGTACCTTTGAATCAGAAGATAAAAGCCAATTTGCGATAAAGCCAGAGCTTCCATCACTCAGTTCAATCTCGGCCCAGTTATCTTTCATCCCGATTAACTTATAGGAGTCTCCCAAGTTTGCTTGCTTTGCAATCGGCTGATTTGTTCCAGGGCCTGTCCGAATATTAATCTTGTCACGGGTGATGGTGATTTGCTTGCCGGCCTCTTTTTTTCTTTTTGGGCTTGTCTTATTATCCAGTGGTTTAGCATACCAGGAGGCAATCCATCCCTTTTGTCCATCCTCAAGCATAATTTCATACCAACGGCCATCTATCTTCCGCACCTTATATGTATTTCCTTTCTTTACCGAGCCGATGACATGTGAGCTCATTTTAGGAGAAGAGCGGACATTCAGGGAAGAAGCAGTAATTTCTATACTCAATTTCCCGCTGCGGGAGTCGGCCTTTCTTTTGTTGATATATTGGCTGCTAATCCAGTAAGAATGTCCTTGATACTGAATATTTGTCCATCCATTTTCCGCGTTTATGATCTCAGCAGATGAGCCCTTTTTGATTTTGCCGAGTATTTCTGCGGTGGGGGAAGGGCCACTTCGCAAATGAACAGAGTCTGCGGTAATGGTGCCTATTGTATGATCGGCAGAATCCATTCGGATATACTCCTCTGAAATAAATCCAATACTAGAACCGGCTTGAATTTCAACCCATGAGCCAGACTGGCCTGTAACCTCGACCTTGGTATCCTTGGAAAGGACACTTACAATGGGATAACTGGTTCCAGGACCTTTGCGCAATCGTAATCCTTCAGCAGTGATGGTCCCTGAAGCAGAGACTGATTCCTGTTCCGAGTTCTCGCCTTTGGCAGTCACGAGCCATTCTGCGACCCACCCGTTCTTCTCATCATTCACCTGAATTTTGAGCCATTCTCCTTTACGCTCTAGAACCGTAAAACGGTTCCCTTCCTCCACTTTCGCGACGATTGGATAATCAAGACCTGCTCCGCTTCTGACATTAATCAGGCTGTCCTTGACGATAACCTCATTTTGCTTAGTGAAGGCTGTTGGCATTAGGGCGGTTTGAGACAAAAGTAAGGTCAGGGCGATTAGCCCCGTCTTTCGATTGAGCTTTCTCATCTTATGCTCATCCTTTCGTTTCTAATTTACCTGATTCAACCATGGCTGATGGACGTTTTGTCTATTTACTTGACAGGATTCGTGCATTTTTTGAAATCACCTGAAAGGTTCGCTATCTTTTCGGGAATACTGATAAAGGCTACGAAAGATTGAACATAATGTTTAAGGAGTGCATATAGATGACAAGACATAGTGACAAAGCCTTTTTGGCTCAGAATGTAGATAATCAGCTCTTTGGTGTGGACTTTCATGATTTTTTGGTAAAGGAGGAGCATAATTCAATGGTAGAGCTTGCCTCTGAATTTGGATTATCGGTCCGCGATGTGAAACAGTTAAAAAAGAAATTAGGGCGCTCATAAAGGTTGACAAAGGAACTTTTACTTCGTAATATTAATTAAATAAAAATACATAATAAATCAATTCCAATGATGGTGAAGAGTAATTTTGATCCCACATGAAAAGAGAGGAAACGCCCTGGGCTGAAAACGTTTCTACATGTGCCTTAATGAACGAACACACCGTAGGATTCTCCCTGAAAAATCACGTATCTAGTAGGGGTTGAACGTTCACAGGCGTTAACTGTTAAAGTGGGGAGGCTTTTATGTCTCCAACTAGGGTGGCACCGCGGGTAACAACTCCCGTCCCTTGCATATTGCATGGGATGGGGGTTGTTTTTTATTTTACCTAAAAATACCTTTTCATTCCATTAGGGAATTAGGATAGAGAGTAAATTAAGGAGGAAGTTTCAGATGGCTGTTCAAATTCCAAGGGGAACTCAGGATATTCTTCCTGGCGAATCAGAAAAATGGCAGTATATTGAACGGGTGGCGAAGGAACTATGTGACCTGTATCAATATCAGGAAATCCGCACACCAATCTTTGAGAGCACAGAGCTGTTCGAAAAGGGCGTGGGGGATACAACAGATATCGTACAAAAAGAAATGTACACATTTACCGATAAGGGGAATCGAAGCTTAACCCTTCGACCGGAAGGTACGGCAGCGGTCGTTCGTTCCTTTGTCGGCAACAAAATGCACGGAAACGCCGTTCAGCCGGTTAAGCTTTATTATAATGGACCAATGTTCCGCTATGAGCGTCCGCAAGCAGGCCGATTCCGCCAATTCGTCCAATTTGGCGTGGAGGCACTTGGAAGCTCAGATCCGGCAATTGATGCAGAAGTAATCTCACTTGCAATGAATATTTACAAGAAGGTTGGTTTAAAGAATACAAAGCTTGTCATTAACAGCCTTGGGGATAAAGAAAGCCGGACAAAGCATCGGGAAGCATTGATTAAACACTTTGAGCCGCGCATTGGCGAGTTCTGCTCTAATTGCAAAAACAGGCTTGAGCGCAACCCGCTTCGTATCCTTGATTGCAAGGAGGACCGCGATCATGAGTTGATGGAAACGGCGCCGGCTATTATTGATTACTTAAATGAGGAATCATTGACCTATTTCAAGAAGGTAACTGGATACCTGGATGAAATTGGCATTGAGTATACGGTTGACCCAACCTTGGTTCGAGGACTTGATTATTATAATCATACTGCCTTTGAAATCATGCTTGATTCAGAGGGCTTCGGTGCTATTACAACCCTTTGCGGAGGCGGCCGGTACAATGGATTGGTTCAAGAAATGGGCGGTCCTGAAACGCCTGGAATCGGATTCGCCTTCAGCATCGAGCGTCTGCTCTCAGCTCTTGAAGCAGAGAAAGTTGAATTGCCGATTGAGAAGAAAGTTGACTGCTTTGTCGTCTCCTTAGGAGAAGCGGCACAGGATTATTCTGTGAAGCTTGTCAATGACCTTCGCTTGAATGGCATTTCAGCAGAGAAGGATTATTCAGGGCGTAAGGCAAAAGGGCAATTCAAAGCAGCTGACCGTGTACAAGCCAAATATGTGGCTGTCCTTGGTGAAGATGAATTGAAGGAACAGCAAATTGCCTTGAAAGATATGGAAAGCGGCGAGCAGCAAACCATTGCTCTCACTGAGCTTGTGACAGTATTACAATCTAAACTTGGGTCTATTTGAGGAGGAAGAAGGATGTTTGGGAGAACATATTTTTGTGGCGAAGTGCCAGAGAAAGCTATTGGAGAAGTTATCACAATCAAAGGATGGGTACAAAAGCGAAGAGACCTTGGCGGGCTGATTTTCATTGACCTTCGTGACCGTACAGGGATTGTCCAGGTTGTCTTCAATCCGGATGCCTCACCTGAAGCGCTCAGTACAGCGGAAAAAATCAGAAGTGAATATGTCCTTAGCGTAACAGGTAAAGTTATTGCCCGTGAAGGTGGTACTGTCAACAAAAACTTAAAAACAGGTGCCATTGAAATTCTAGCGTCTGAAGTGACCATCTTGAATGAAGCGAAGACACCCCCGTTTTCCATTACGGACAAAACGGATGCTTCAGAGGATATTCGCTTAGCATACCGCTATTTAGACTTGCGTCGTCCCGCGATGTTCGAGACCTTTAAGATGAGACATCAGACAACCAAAGCCATTCGTGATTTCTTAGATTCAGAAGGATTCTTGGATATTGAAACACCCATTCTGACAAAGAGCACACCAGAGGGAGCACGTGATTATTTGGTACCAAGCCGTGTGCATGAAGGAGAATTCTATGCATTGCCGCAATCTCCTCAAATCTTTAAGCAATTATTGATGGTCTCCGGCTTTGAACGCTATTACCAAATTGCTCGCTGCTTCCGTGATGAGGATCTTCGTGCAGATCGCCAGCCGGAATTCACGCAAATTGATATTGAAACAAGCTTCATGAGCCAAGAGGATATCATGAACATGACTGAGCGTATGATGCAGAAAGTGATGAAGGAAGTCAAAGGCGTTGAGATCGCCCTCCCACTTCCACGTTTAACGTATAAGGACGCAATGGGCAGATACGGCTCTGATAAACCAGATACACGTTTCGGTATGGAACTGATTGACTTAAGTGAACTAGTCAAGGATTCTGGATTCAAGGTATTTGCTTCAGCTGTTGCAAACGGCGGAGAGGTAAAAGCCCTTAACATCAAAGGAGCTGCGGCGAATTACTCTAGAAAAGATATTGATGCTTTAGGAGAATTTGCCGGCCGCTATGGTGCGAAAGGTCTTGCGTGGATGAAGATGGAGGAAGAAGGCTTAAAAGGACCGATTGCGAAATTCTTCCAAGATGAAGAAGGAAAAGCATTGATTGAGGCAACGGAAGCCGTTGCTGGCGATTTATTAGTCTTTGTTGCTGACAAAAAATCAATCGTAGCTGATTCCCTCGGAGCGCTTCGTGTGAAGCTTGGTAAAGAGCTGAAATTAATCGATGAAAGCAAGTTCAACTTCCTTTGGGTGACTGACTGGCCATTATTCGAATATGATGACATGGAAGGCAGATACTATGCTGCCCATCATCCATTTACTATGCCGGTACGTGAGGATTTGCCGATGCTTGATGAAAATCCAATCGATGTAAAAGCCCAAGCCTATGACCTTGTCTTAAATGGCTATGAGCTAGGCGGCGGAAGCTTGCGTATTTTCGAACGCGACATCCAGGAGAAGATGTTTGAAGCCCTAGGATTTACGAAAGAGGAAGCAAATGAGCAATTTGGATTCCTTATGGAGGCCTTCGAGTACGGCACACCTCCACATGGCGGAATCGCCCTTGGTCTTGACCGTTTGGTAATGCTTCTTTCCGGAAGCACAAACCTTCGCGATACCATTGCATTCCCGAAAACAGCAAGTGCAAGCTGTATGCTGACAAAAGCACCTAGTGAGGTGTCTGAAAGCCAGCTTGAAGAACTTAGTCTAAAGGTCACGAAAAAGGAATCTACCTTGAAAAACTAAGATAATTCTGATAAAATTTAATTATATTAAAGGACGTCCTGAAGTGTACGTTATGCAACCTTATTGTTTTGACCGAACATTTCTTTTAACGGGAGTCCGGCGTTTACCGTTTGCACAAATGCCTTGTCTGAGGGGACTTGTAACATAACGGAACAGGACACCCACCTGCCGAGGGCGGGCCAAAGCATCAGGCATCAAACGGCACATGTCGGGACGTCTGTACATACGTTTTCTATTATTTCCGCTTTGCCATTTCGCAAGGCGGATTTTTATTTTTTATCATAAATACATTTAAACCTATCTGTAAAATATGATATGATTTTATCTGGCTATATGTAAGATAAAAGAATGGCAGGATTGCCGTTTTGGAAGTTATCATGATGTTTAGAATATGCTAACAAGGAAAATAGAAAAGAAATTAATATATATTGGAGTGAAATGTACTTATGCTGCATCAATTTTCACGAAATGAGCTTGCCATAGGCAAAGACGGACTTGAAACATTAAAAAAT
This sequence comes from Pradoshia sp., assembly GCF_051873915.1. Classification (NCBI taxonomy): domain Bacteria; kingdom Bacillati; phylum Bacillota; class Bacilli; order Caryophanales; family Bacillaceae; genus Pradoshia; species Pradoshia sp. The sequence continues at coordinate 31,108 of NZ_JBJEFJ010000017.1, read as the reverse complement.
ACCTCTGTCGCCATTCTTGGGATTGGAGGAGTTGGCTCGTTTGCGGTTGAAGCATTAGCGCGTTCCGGTGTAGGGCGCCTGATTTTAGTGGATAAGGATGATATCGATATTACTAATGTCAACCGTCAGATTCATGCCCTCTTATCAACGGTCGGCCAGCAAAAGGTCGATGCGATGAAGAAGCGTGTTCTGGAAATCAATCCTGAGTGTGATGTCGTGGCTTTGAAGATGTTTTATACAGAGGAAACGTATGAGGAGTTCTTTGCACAGAAGCCGGACTTTATCATTGATGCCTCTGACACGATTATTTACAAAATCCATCTAATGAAGGAGTGCTTAAAGCGAGGCATTCCGATGATCTCAAGTATGGGTGCGGCCAATAAGATGGACCCGACAAGATTCCAAATCGCAGATATCTCCAAGACGCATACAGACCCATTAGCGAAGGTCATCCGGACAAAGCTGAGAAAAGAAGGCATTCATAAAGGAATTCCAGTCATCTTCTCAGATGAGAGCCCAATTGTGCCAAAAATCGATGTCACTAAAGAGGTTGGAAATCAGGATGCAGAAATCCGCAAAGCGAAATTCCCGCCTTCATCAAATGCCTTTGTCCCCTCCACAGCAGGGTTAATTGCAGCAAGCTGGGTTGTCAAAGTGGCATTGAAGGATATTAAATTAAACCGAGTAAATGATTAACGGATAGATAAATGAAAAGCTCTGTAAATGTTGACAGAGCTTTTTGTTTTGCTCTTTTTATGCTTTTTGAGCATAATTCCTGCAATACCACTACAAGGGTGGTAATATGTTACCTTGTTCCATATATTTTCTCACATTCCATAGGAGAGCTATAGGATGGCACAGGAATATGGACAAAATAGAATGAAACTCATTACTGAGACACCCATTCATCTAGGAGGAGATCATCATGAACGTATTAGTTATCAAAGCCAATAATCGTCCAGATGGAATATCAACAAAAATGTATGAGACATATATAGCGGAAGCGAAAGCATCCAATATAAATGTTGCAGAGTTCGATGTGTTTGCTGAAGATATGCCATACTTTGGACAGGAGCTGTTCACTGCCATAGGCAAACTGCAAAATAAAGAAGCGCTAACAGAGGCAGAGGAACGCCTGTTAGCTGCAAAACAAAAAGCAAAAGAGGCAGTCGCGGCTGCGGATACCATTGTATTCGCCTTCCCATTATGGAATTTAACGATTCCAGCACGGCTGCACACATTCTTTGACTATATATTCGAAGCAGGTTTTTCATTCCGCTATAATGAGAAAGGCCAGCTAGAGGGTCTGCTTGGGAATAAAAAAGCTGTTATTCTATGCGCCAGAGGCGGGGTATATTCTACTCCTGAAATGGCACCTCTTGAAATGGCTGCTAACTATGTACACCATGTCATCAACATGTTTGGCATGAAGCTCGTAGATGAGGTGATTATTGAGGGTCATAATGCGGATCCTTCCAAAGCCGAGGAAATCATTGCTGAAGGTTTGGAAAAAGTGAAAGCATCTGTTCATAAATTATTGCAGCATGCATAAACGAGAACGTCCCATCCAGCTGGAAAGTCTAGCTGGATGGGACGTTTTTTGTTAGGTATAAATAAATGGAAGGGTAAACGCTCCATTCCATTTGCAGCCCCTGAACAAGTACAATATGATGGAATTGAAGGAAGAAATACTGCGTAAATCGAAAGAAACTTCTTTTAAAGAAAGCAGGGGATTTCTCGTGAAAGATGTTTACGTAATCACAGGCGGAACCGGCGGTATGGGAAAAGCGACAGCAAGGCTTGTGGGCAAAGAAGGAACGGTGTTATTGGCGGATATATCAGAGGAGCGGCTAGCAGAAACAAAGGCAGAACTCGCGGATAAGGGAATTACGGATGTACATTGCTTGACTGTCGATATTACCTCGCCTGAGCAGGTGGAGGCGCTTGTACAGAAGACCGCCTCTTTAGGGGATTTCAAGGCGCTTATCCATACGGCAGGGCTGTCACCAACGATGGCTGACTCAAAGCGTATCACTGAGGTCAACCTTGTTGGAACCGGTCAATTATTAGATGGGTTCCTCCCGATTGCAGCAAAGGGTTCGACTGCCGTTTGTATTTCATCCATGAGCGGCCATATGGTGCCGAAGGAGGGGCCTTACACAGAATTATTGAAGAAACCGTTATTGCCTGATGTGGTTGAGAAGCTGGAACGATTTACACAGGGCGACAGTGGAGCAGCTTACAGCTTATCAAAGCTTGGTGTAATCCTCCTCGTTGAGGATCAGGCATGGGATTGGGGACAAAAGGGAGCGCGGATTGTCTCGCTTTCCCCTGGCACAATCAATACGCCGATGGGACGGCAGGAGGCATCTAAGCAGCCGCAAATGGAACTCATGCTAAAGAGAACGCCGCTTGGCAGAGAAGGAGAGCCGGCTGAAATGGCCTCTGTTATTGAATTTCTCGTAAGCAATAAAGCCTCCTATATCACTGGAACAGATATTTTGGTAGATGGAGGGACAGTTGCCAATATGCCGAATCATTCATGAATAAAGAAAGCGCCTCAGCTTATTTCTGAGGCGCTTTCCTTATTTCTTCTTCTTAAATTCCTCGAGCCGCTCATAGATGGCTGCAAGCCGCTTCTCTTCACCAGACTCAATTGGTTCATAATATTTCTTATCCTTTAAGTTATGCGGTAGGTACTCTTGATTGACCCAGCCGCCGAATGTTCCGATTGGATAATCATGCGGATACTTATAGCCGACATGGCCAAGCTCCTTCGCTCCTGCATAATGAGCATCGCGGAGATGCTTTGGAATCTCACCGACATGGCCGTCCCGTATATCTGCTATAGCTGCATCAAGTGCTTTATAGGCAGAATTTGACTTGGAGGAGAGGCACATTTCAACGACAGCTACGGCAAGCGGAATGCGTGCTTCCGGCAGGCCCAGCCGTTCGCTTGCGGTCACCGCGGCAAGGACATTGTTGCCGACCGCGCTGTTTGCCAGTCCAATATCCTCATAAGCAATGACTAAAAGCCGCCTGTTCACGGCAACTAAGTCTCCTGTCTCAAGCAAATGGGCGAGATAATAGAGAGCTGCATGAACATCGCTTCCCCGGATGCTCTTTTGCAGGCTCGATAGCAAATTATAAAAGTTTGAGCCTTTCTTATCCCCGTAAACCCCGATATTGCCGCCCAAATCATGGATTGTTTCATCATCTACGACATAAGTATTCATATCCTTCGGAGAGGAATAGATCACCGATTCCAGCAAGGTCAGGGATTTTCTTGCATCCCCATTTGACTGGGCGGCAATCATTTCAATTTGCTCCTCCGAAATTTTGATGTCCAGCTTGCCAAGACCATTGTTCTCATCCTGCAAAGCCCGCTGCAATAATTCAATCACTTCATTTGTCGAGAGACGGGTGAGCTGCTTGATTTGCCCGCATCGGCTCCTGATTGCGGGATTGACATCGTGAAATGGGTTTTCGGTCGTAGCACCAATGAGGATAATGTCTCCCCGCTCAACATGAGGGAGCAGGTAGTCTTGCTGTGCTTTATTGAAACGGTGAATCTCATCAAGGAATAAGATTACCTTACCGGTTAAATGTGTTTCTTCCACAACAGCCTCTATATCCTTCTTGCCGGCGGTTGTCGCATTCAAGGCGATGAAGGGAATTTTCGTCTCGCCTGCAATCGCAAAAGCAATCGATGTTTTTCCAATACCGGGGTCCCCATATAGAAGCATGGATGGTACATGTCCGTTTTTGATCATGCGGTAGAGGCTCGTTTGTTTGCCGATGACTTCTTTTTGTCCGATAATTTCATCTAGGTTTTTCGGCCGCATGCGGTAGGCTAGTGGTTCTCCGTTCAAATCGATAACCCCCATTAATCATAAGTAGCTTTTCTTATTATAGCTGTAAAAAGACTGATTTCCCATAGATTAAGTTCGAGCTGGGAAAGGGGGTTATTGGCATACGCCCAGGGGATTGCCGTCCGGGTCATAAAAGGTGAAAAAGCGGGTTTCTCCATCACCTCCCAATGCACCTGTACGGACATTCAATGCCTTCAATGAGCGATATATATCTTCAATCGGGCCTGAGGGGATAAAGTTATAATACTTGCCGACCCCAAAGGAATTATCCGGAAAGCTCATTGCCAGGTGTTCGTGGGCTTTGACAAGACAGACGACGGTCTGGGCTTGTTCGTCTATCTTCATTACGGCAGCGTCCTCTTCGTGGTAGATTCGCTTAAATCCGAGTATCTCCTCATACCAAATCATTGATTCAACTGGGTCCTTAACCGGAATGAAGATACCCTCCAGTCCTTTGAAAAGGGGTTTAGCCATTACAATCACTCCTTTAATAACCGTTATGTTAAAGAAATTCTGGAAAGAGGGAGGTATTTCCTTTATGAAATTTTTATTTTGCATCGATAAATGCCTGAAATATATAAAAAGTCTACAAAAGCTGATTATCTGTCATAATAGAAAGGAAAAAACTTTTTTAAAAACCCATCGTGAAGCATTGATATGAGGCAATGATTTAATGTATGGTATACTTTTGGGAGAATCTATTAGGCTAGAGGTGCTAGGACCATGAAAATTTCCACTAAAGGAAGATACGGACTGACCATAATGATTGATTTAGCGAAAAGGCATGGAGAAGGCCCGACTTCCCTGAAATCAATCGCCCAAGCCAATGAGCTTTCTGAACACTATTTAGAGCAGCTCGTCACACCGCTTCGAAATGCGGGACTCGTGAAAAGTGTGAGAGGAGCTTATGGGGGCTATAAATTAACAAAGGATCCGCACGAGATTACAGCTGGAGATGTCATCAGGGTACTCGAAGGACCTATCACGCCTGTTGAGGGTATAGAGGAAGAAGAGCCGGTTAAACGGCAGCTATGGATAAAAATCCGTGATGCCGTAAAAGATGTGCTCGATAATACGACCTTGGCAGATTTAGCCTCCTATGACCCGGATGGCGGAGAAACAGAATCTTATATGTTCTACATTTAATGATAGATAGCCAATCCAAGCTTTCCCTGTTAATCAACTAGGAGAGAATCAATCCAGCGGTGAATGAAATCATCTGCCGCTCCCGAGATCAGACCCTTGGCGGATGGTTAGTTGGCTTCCATCACAACGCTATAGGAATAAAGTAAACAGTGTGGCAAGGAGGTATCGGCCATTGGAAACGATATATCTTGATCATGCAGCAACTACACCGATGCATCCAGAGGCTATCCGTGTGATGACGGATGTGATGAATGATACATTTGGAAACCCATCCAGTATCCATCAATTTGGACGGGCTGCAAGAAAGAGAATGGATGATTCAAGAAAGGTGCTTGCTGACAGTATCAGAGCATCCATTGATGAGATCATTTTTACGAGCGGCGGAACGGAAGCAGATAATTCTGCGATTTTCAGTGCTGTCCAGGCGTTAAGAGATAAAGGAAATCATATTATCACAAGTGAGATTGAGCATCATGCCGTGCTTCATACATGCGAGGAGCTTGAAAAGCATGGGTTTGATGTGACCTATTTGCCGGTTGATGAGCTTGGAAGGGTATCCGTTGATTCGGTAAAGCAAGCGTTAAGAGACGATACCATTCTTGTAACCATCATGTATGGCAATAATGAGGTCGGCACCTTGCAGCCAATCAAGGAGATTGGAAGACTGCTTAAAGACCATCAAGCGTTCTTTCATACAGATGCCGTACAAGCCTATGGAGCCGTTCCGATTGATGTGAAGGAGCTTGGTGTTGATTTCATGAGTGTTTCTTCTCATAAGATCAATGGGCCAAAGGGCATCGGATTCCTGTATGCAAGGAAAGGCATTCCCTTTAAGCCATTATTGTTCGGTGGTGAACAAGAGCGCAAGCGCCGGGCTGGTACGGAAAATGTAGTCGGCGCGGCGGGTTTTGCAAAGGCTGCTGAGATTATCCAGCAGACAGCTGCGGAAAAGACAGCCATGTACAAGACATTTAAAGGAATAATGATTCGTTTGCTCGAGGAATCAGGAATTGAATTTGCCATCAATGGTACCTTGGATGAGTCTCTTCCTCATATTTTGAATATCAGCTTCCCGGGTGTAAGTGTCGAAGCATTCCTAGTCAATTTGGACTTGGCAGGTATTGCTGTGTCAAGCGGGTCTGCTTGCACAGCGGGATCCATTGAGCCATCTCACGTACTGGTAGCGATGTTCGGCAAAGAATCAGAGAGAACAAAAAACTCCATCCGCTTCAGCTTCGGGCTGAATAATACGACGGAAGAAATCGAACGAGCTGCCTTAACAGCGATTAAAGTAGCCAATCGTTTAGCGAGATAAATAGTTAGAGGTGAAATATATGAAATCCCCAGCGGAAACAAGAGTCGTTGTAGGAATGTCCGGTGGTGTGGATTCTTCAGTTGCAGCCTATCTTTTAAAAGAGCAAGGCTATGACGTAGTAGGAATTTTCATGAAAAACTGGGACGATACCGATGAATTTGGCGTGTGCACAGCGACGGAGGACTATGAGGATGTCATCCGTGTCTGCAACCATATCGGAATTCCCTACTATGCAGTCAATTTTGAAAAGCAATACTGGGATAAGGTGTTCACATACTTCCTTGAAGAATATAAAGCTGGACGTACACCGAACCCGGATGTCATGTGTAATAAAGAAATTAAATTTAAGGCTTTCCTTGAACATGCGATGAGCCTTGGCGCGGATTATTTAGCAACAGGCCATTATGCCCGTGTTGTCTATGAGGACGGGGAATACAAAATGCTCCGTGGATTAGATTCCAACAAGGATCAAACGTACTTCCTTAACCAATTGACACAAGAACAATTAAGCAAGGTCATGTTCCCAATCGGAGAGTACGATAAGCCGAAGATTCGTGAAATTGCCTTGGCAGCTGGTCTGCCGACGGCAACGAAGAAAGATTCAACCGGCATTTGCTTCATTGGGGAGCGGAATTTCAAGGAATTTCTCGGCCAGTACCTGCCAGCGAAGCCAGGCGAAATGCGGACGATGGACGGCGAGCTGAAAGGGAGTCATGAAGGCCTCATGTACTACACGCTCGGACAGCGTCACGGCCTTGGCATCGGTGGAAGCGGCGAGCCATGGTTTGCTGTTGGCAAGGATTTAAAGAATAATGTCCTTTATGTGGAGCAAGGCTTCCATCATGACAGCCTGTATTCCGATTCAATTAAAGCGGTTATGCTGAATTGGATTTCTCCTCGCAAAGCCGGAGATGAATTCAGCTGTACAGCGAAATTCCGTTATCGTCAGCCGGATAATAAAGTGACAGTGCGTGTATTGGATGACCAGCGTGCAGAAGTCATCTTTGCTGAGCCAATCCGTGCGGTTACCCCTGGTCAAGCGGTCGTTTTCTATGATGGTGAAGTATGCCTTGGTGGTGGAACAATTGATGAAATCTACAAAAAAGGTGTAAAATTAGATTACGTAGGGTAATTAAATACAAAGCAATGAGTCTGTTCCAAGCGGGGCAGGCTCATTGCTGATTATACATATAAAATAATGTGGGTGAGTGAGATGGAGAAGAACCTGTATGAATATGCTTTATCCAAGGAGCAGGTGCTCAGTCGCTTTGCAGCGAATACTGAAGATGGACTGACTGACACAGATGCTGCTGAACGAACAGCCATTTATGGACCAAATGATTTTGGGACAGAGAAGAAGGACAGCCTGCTGAAGATGATTTGGACTCAAGTGAACAATACGCTGAATTACATCCTTATGGCAGCAGGTGTTGTATCATTCATTGTCGGGGAGCCGAGTGATGCGCTCATTATATTGTTTGTCATTATTGTGAATACGTTTATTGGCGTCATTCAGGAGAAAAAAGCCGAAGGTGCATTAGAGGAATTAAAACGGCTCGCTTCACCGAAAGCACTTGTTAGACGAAGCGGTCATGTAAAAGAAGTGGATGCGGCACAGCTCGTTCCGGGAGATTTAGTCTTGCTGGAAGCAGGCAGAACCGTGCCGGCAGATATCAGAATATTCCAATCACATTCCCTTGAGATTGAGGAATCTGCTCTAACAGGGGAAAGCTTGCCGGTTCTGAAAGATGAGAAATGGAAGATGGATTCACCAGATCTCGCTCTCGGTGATTATCAAAATATGGCCTTCATGTCGACCCAAATTACGAATGGCCGCGGAGTTGGAATCGTGGTTGCAACAGGTCTCCAAACAGAGGTCGGGAAGATTGCCGCTATGCTTCATGAGGAAGATACCAATAAAACCCCTCTGCAAATCAACATGGATAAGCTCGGAAAGAAATTGAGTCTTTATGCCATTCTCTTATGTCTTGGCCTTTTTGTCATTGGGTTATTTCAAGGCAGGGACCCTGGCGAGATGTTCTTGATTGCCACAAGCCTCGCTGTTTCTGCCATGCCGGAAAGTATGCCAACGATGGTCATTATTGTTCTTGCTCTTGGGGTCAGAAGACTAATCAAGCAAAAGGCCATCGTACGTAAAATGCCGGCAGTTGAGACACTTGGTTCTGTGAGTATGATTTGTTCAGATAAGACCGGCACATTAACGATGAACAAGATGCAGGTCGTTGAACGCTTCGTTAATCTTCAGGCTAGAACCGTTGAAGATCCTTATGAGGAGGATGATAAAGAGCTTGTGAGAATGCTCGCGCTCTGTTCAGACGCCACCTTTTATCCGGAGGAAACCGGCGATCCGACTGAGATAGCCTTTGTCAAGGCAGCTCATGAGAATGGAGAGGAAAAGCAGGAGCTTGAAGAACAATATCCAAGGGTTGCTGAAATTCCCTTCGATTCAGACCGGAAGCGGATGACAACCATTCATCATTATGAAGGCGGTTATTTGGCGATTACGAAAGGTGCGGTTGATGTCTTACTGCCCCGGGTTACGAAAATTCAGCTGGGCAATTATGTGAAGGAACTAACAAAAGAAGATTTGGCTATCATTGATCAGGCTGTTCTCGATATGTCACAAAAGGCGCTGCGCGTCATGGCCGTAACCATTAAGCCCATTAGTGAACCGGATATACATAACATAAATGATGATGAAATTGAAAATGAGATGATTCTTCTAGGATTTGTGGGTCTTATGGATCCTCCGCGGCCCGAGGTGAAGGAGCAAATTGCAAGAGCCCATCGGTCGGGAATAGAAGTCACGATGATTACAGGCGATCACCCTCAGACAGCGGTCGCGATAGCTCGTATGCTTGGTATTGTTGCACCGGATAATGATCAGGTTATCACGGGTGCACAATTGAATAGAATGTCGAGTGAGGAATTGAAGGAAGCGGCAAAGGAGACACGTGTATTCGCTCGTGTCTCACCTGAGCATAAGGTCCAGATTGTCCGTGCCTTCAAGGAAAATGGTCATATTGTTTCTATGACCGGAGATGGTGTGAATGATGCACCTTCCTTAAGAGAGGCGGATATTGGAGTTGCAATGGGGGACGGTGGCACCGATGTAGCAAAGGGTGCTTCTGATATGGTGCTAATGGATGATAATTTCACGACCATAATCAAGGCGGTTGAAGAAGGCAGGAATATCTTTGCCAATATCCGTAAATCAATTCTCTTCCTTGTCACCAGTAATTTCGGGGAAGTGCTTGTTCTGTTATTTGCCATTCTCTTAGGTTGGCCGACCCCGCTGTTGACGATTCATATTCTTTGGCTGAACCTTGTGGGAGATTCCATTCCATCCTTTGCCCTCGGTGTAGACACAAACAGGCATGTGATGGATGAAAAGCCAAGACCGAAAAAGGAAGGGATATTTACGAGAAACGCCGTCTACTTCATGATTATGAACGGTCTCTTAATTGGATTCTCTGCTTTATTGGCCTTCTTGGTCGGTGTTCAGTGGGCAGGTGGATTCGATTCCATCTTTGATGTCCACTTCAAGGAGTTGACAGATTATCAATTACGTTATGCTCAGACGATTGCCTTTATGGCCTTAACCTTTATCAGCTATATCCAGGTCTTTAATGTCCGGCATTTGCGCGATCCAATCTGGAAGACAGAATTATTCCATAATCGCTATTTGAATGCGTCTGTCATCGGTGTGGTCATCCTGCAGATTGCTATCGTCTATATTGAGCCAGTTGCCAATTTACTTAAATTAGAAACGATTGGCTTTAAAGAATGGCTGCTTGTTTTCGGCTGTGCCTTGGTGACGATTCTCATTAATGAAATCGTAAAGGCTATCCTGCGCCATGTAGAAAAGGATAAGACCCAAGCGCGGTGAAATAAACGAAAAGAAAAACACGAGGAATTGGACAGCATGCCAAGACCTCGTGTTTTTTAGGCTCTGTTAAACGAAAGGGTTAGTTTTCATGGTATGTGGCGCTGAAACCAAAGAGACGGTTGGACAGCTTCCTTGAATAATGTTTGGTATCTGCGGGATTTATATCTTTCTATGGGCTATTTGATGACAGCAGAGGGGGGAATTATAAGGGTAACGGAAATCCGGGTATGAAGTGATATGGATAAGAATGGAAAGAGGGGCGGCAGGTTTCCAACAACTAAAAAACCGAATATTTTGAGTTACGCTATTAAAATAGTTCGGTTTTTAGTTTAGTTCCGTTATAGATATATAGTGTTATTAGAATATCGGTGATTAACGTTTCAGACGGTTGACTCCTTGTTTAGATTAGCGGACAGGGGAGAACCCGCAGATGCGAACAAGCACTCGAGGAGGCTCCCCGACCGCCCTAGGTGCGCAACCACCTGCAACGTAAATCAACGCTTTAGATCAACTAAGCCTTTCGTTTAATGAAATTTTATACAATATTTTTTGGGCACTGCAAATCTAGTTATGTCCCAACCTTAACTTTTGCTATTATTGCATTTCTTCCTCCATATAATTGCCGATGCGGTCAGCAATCAATTTATAGCCTTTATGGTTTAGATGAAGGGCATCACTAAAATAGTCTTCTTTATTTTTATCCGTAAATAAATCATTTGTCGGAATGAAGTATGTATCTTCATGATGCTCGGTGATTTCTTGGATGGAATCATCCCAATCACTCACAATCTCATTGAGCCTTTCGCTCTGCTGGAATGGATTATAAAGACCGACAACAATAATGGGGACGGAAGAATTGAATCCACGGATCGCAGGCAAAATTTCCTCCATATTTTTCGTATACTGTTCTTTCTTTTGGGCGATTGCCTTTTTGGAGATGGTCTGGAAGTTGCCGCCTGTGGCGACGCGTAAATCATTTGTTCCTATGTATACAATGACCCAATCCGCCTCGTTAAAGGTTTCATTGACCTTCATGGAATCCAATTGTTTAAGTAAGTCGCTTGATTCCTGACCGGGTATCCCAAAATTACGAATAGTGAACGAATAGTCGCTTTGCTGATTGAGCTTTTTCTGCAGCTGGCCGATATAGCCTTGCTCCGTTTTGTCTCCAATCCCATAGGTTAAGGAGTCCCCAAGTGCGATGATAGACTTCTCGTTAGCAGGCTTTAAGTCTGCATCAAATTGATAGGCATACAAGCCGTATCCAATGCCGGCGATGGCGAATACGGTTAGGATAATGATGATTAGTTTCCTCATTGTGTAGTCCTCCTATGTTGAAAGTTACACTGAATTTATACCCTTATTCGATGAAAAGAGAACATGGAGAACACTTGTTGATGGATTGAGGGAAAGAGTTAGGCCCTTTATGGTATACTATTGGCATTCATTATCGTAAGAATAGTAGGAGTGAACAACAGCAATGGATAAAAATCAATTAGCAATTCAATATATGGAACAAGGTAAAATGGAGGAAGCAGCCAAAATCTTTGGTGAAATGATAGAAGAAAATCCAAAAGATCCCATCGGCTATATCAATTTTGGAAATGTACTAGCATCCATGAATGATACAGAAAGAGCCATCAAGTTTTTCGAAAGAGCCATCGAGCTTGATCCGCAGGCAGCAACAGCGTATTACGGTCTAGGCGGCATTTATTATGATCAGGATGATTTGCTGAAGGCAAAGGATTGCTATGAGCAAGCCATCAAGAAAGGTCTGGAGTCAGCAGATACGATGTTCATGCTGGGGCTTTGTCTCTTGCATCTTGATCAGCCTCGATTGGCGCTGCCATACTTCCAGCGCAGCATTGAGCTGAATGAAACAGATGCGGAAGCAAAATTCCATTACGGATTGGCGCTTGCGGGGGCAGAAATGTATGATATGGCGATTGAGGCATGGAAAAAGACGCTCGAAGTGGATGAGAATCATGCTGATGCCTATTTTAATCTCGGTGTCGCTTATGGCGGGGTTAAGGGAGATGTGAATAAGGCAATTGAATTATTCGAAAAGGCGCTTGAGATCCAGCCGGACCATATGCTTGCGGCAAATGGATTGAAGCAAATGAAAGAATTAAGCTGAATGGGAGATGATGAAAGTGGAACAGGAGTCCTTTGTCTTTACGGACAATGACAAGCCTTTTATTAAAGGAACACACTTAGTCACCATCTTTCATAATGAACAAAATTTATACTCAGTAGCCCGCATAAGGGTAAAGGATACGAATATTCCATATGAAGAGAAAGAGGCTGTCATTACAGGCTATTTTCCCGCCCTTCATGAGGAAGAAATCTATACGTTTTACGGAAAGATGAAGGAGCATCCTAGATTCGGCCTTCAGTTCAACGTGGACAGCTTTAAGCGGGAGCTTCCTGAATCAAAGGATGGCATCATTGCTTATTTATCCGGTTCCATGTTTAAGGGAATTGGAAAGAAAACAGCTGAGCTGATTGTCGATAAGCTAGGGGAGAAGGCCATTTCCAAAATCTTGGCCAATCCGTCAGTCTTGGACCAGATTCCAAAGCTAAGCGGGGAGAAGGCGAAGGAATTATACGATACGCTCGCAGCGAATCAAGGACTAGAGGAAATTATGATTTCCTTATCCGGCTTAGGCTTCGGTCCGCAGCTGTCCATGAAGATCTACCAGGTATACAAGCAGGATACGATTTCTATTATCGAATCCAATCCATATCAATTGGTCGAAACAATTGAAGGCATTGGCTTTGCGAAGGCAGATGAGATTGGGCAGACGCTCGGGCTTGGAGGAAGCCATCCATCTCGGATCAAGGCGGCGATTCTCTATATTTTGGACCGATTCTGCATGCAGGACGGCCACACATATCTTGAGGCAGAACCTTTGCTGGTCGGAGTGAAAGATCTCCTGGAGAAGAATCAGAAGGTCGAGATTACCTATGAGATGATTACGGATCAGATAGTCCAGCTTTCTGAAGAGGGCAAGTTGATTGGGGAAGAGCAGCGTTTCTATATTCCTTCCCTGTATTTCTCGGAAAAAGGCATCGTCACGAACCTAAAGCGAATCATGTCCCAGGAAGGCTATGAGGAGCAATTCCCTGAGTCGGAATTCCTGCTCGAGCTTGGCAAGCTTGAGGAACGGATTGGAATGGAGTATGCAGAGGAGCAAAAGGATGCTATCTTTAAGGCGCTCCACTCCCCAATGCTGATTTTGACCGGCGGACCTGGCACAGGGAAAACGACCGTCATTAAAGGAATTGTTGAGCTCTATGCCGAACTGCATGGTGTATCGCTCAATCCAAAAGATTATGACAAGGAGCATCCGTATCCTTTCGTGCTTGCTGCCCCAACCGGACGCGCCGCCAAGCGCATGAAGGAATCAACGGGGCTCCCTGCTGTCACGATTCATCGCCTTCTTGGTTGGAATGGGTCAGATGTGCAGCGGAGCGAGGATAATCCGATTCAGGGCAGGCTCTTAATTGTAGATGAGATGTCGATGGTCGATATATGGCTCGCCAATCACTTGTTTAAGTGCATTCCTGATGATATGCAAGTGATTCTCGTCGGGGATGAGGATCAATTGCCTTCTGTCGGTCCAGGACAGGTGCTGAAGGATTTGCTGGACTCGGCTGTTATCCCGGTGACCCGGCTTGAATCCATTTTCCGCCAAGAAGATGGTTCATCGATTATTCAGCTTGCCCATTCAATTAAGAAGGGACAGCTTCCAGCAGATATCCGTAAGCCTCAAAAGGATCGGTCCTTCTTTGCCTGCCAAACAAATCAGGTAGCTGACGTTATCAGGCAGGTGGTCATGAATGCCCGGAAGAAAGGCTTTGCCTCCAAAGATATTCAGGTGCTTGCCCCGATGTACCGAGGAAGTGCAGGCATTGATGCGCTGAATGTCTTGCTGCAAGAAATTCTGAATGATAACCATGGAAAGAAAAAGCGGGAGCTAGCCTTCGGGGATAGTATTTACCGGGTTGGCGATAAAGTGCTTCAACTTGTCAACCAGCCGGAAAACGGTATCTTTAACGGAGATATGGGGGAGATCATCGCTATTATTTATGCAAAGGAAAATGAAGATAAGGTTGACCAAATCCATGTTTCCTTTGACGGAATTGAAGCGAAGTATACGCGGCAGGAATTAAATCAAATTACCCATGCTTATTGCTGCTCCATCCATAAATCACAAGGGAGCGAGTTCCCGATTGTTATCCTTCCTGTCGTCAAGAGCTATCATCGCATGCTGAGAAGAAATTTAATTTATACGGCTATCACACGTAGCAAGCAATTCCTCATCCTGTGCGGAGAGGAAGAAGCCTTACGTTATGGCGTCTCAAAAAGCGGGGAGGAAGAGCGAAAGACAACCTTGCTTGAGAAACTTAAAGAGGGGTTTGCAGCAGTAAATCCTTCTGACAGCCATTCCAATAACCAACAGCTGGCCGACCAAGGCGACATGCCGCTTAATGCGGAAGTGATGGCAGAAATGACGTATGAGGAGCGTCTTTTTGCGACAGATCCGATGATTGGAATGGAAAACGTTACACCTTATGATTTCATGACTTCTGGCTAAACTAGCAATTGCCGGACATTTTCTTGAATGTTTTTTCCAATAAAAGGGCATGCTGACACCTAAGGACTGATTGAAAGAACGAGGTGAAGGTAATGATGAAATGCCCAAATTGCGCGAGCAAGGATATTGGAAAGATCGGGGTCAATCAATTCTATTGCTGGAATTGCTTTGTGGAGCTTTCCATCGGCAAGGGAGTCATGCATGTCCATCAAGTAGAAGAGGATGGATTGCTGAGCTCCTTAGATGACCTTTTCAGTGAAGATGACCGGCAAATAAGCCTATAATTTTTGGCGGACGAACCCGAGGTGATTGACGTATGAACCGTATGGTATCCTCAATGATTAGCTTTGGAGCGGGCATGGCCTTTGGCAATATGTCCAACGGCATGTACAGAAAACGCAAAAGGCAAATGAAACGATTCGTCAAACGACATATTTTATAAAGGCTTAGACTGCGGCATCATTCCTTAGGGAGCCGCAGTCTTTTTTTAAGTCTCTTTTTACATATTTTCTAGCTCGTTTAGAAGAATAGTAAAGAGGTGGGAACGATGAACATACAAGTGAAATGGTTTTACAGGCTAGGCTTCTTTCTGCTTTTATTTATTGTGCTGTTTGTCTTTTATTTGCTCAGGCCTATGTGGATGCCTGTTCTGCAAATTGCCATGACGGCAATCTCTCCCTTTTTATTCGGAGCGTTCATCAGTTATCTGCTTCACCCGCTTGTTGGCTATTTGCAAATTCGTGGAATGAACCGCGGTTTAGCAATCACGCTGCTTTATCTAGTTGTGTTTGGTTTGGCGGGTTATGGCATATATAAGGGAATCCCCATTTTTGTCGATCAATTGAACGATATCGCCGTTCGGGCCCCTGAGATGGCAGAATTATATCGAATGTATATTATGAAATTTCATACCCATACGACAGGCTGGCCATTTGGGCTGCATGACCGTCTTGAGTCAATCATCAATACGATGGAACTGAGACTTGGTGAATCAGTCAATGTGCTGGTTGAGGCTCTAAGCGGCTTGTCGGATGTATTGATCTTGATTGTCTTGATTCCAGTCATCTCCTTCTATTTATTAAAGGACAGCGAGCGGCTGCTTGAAAAAGGACTCCTGCTCATCCCTGAAAGAAAGCGGGAACAAACGAGGCGTTTCCTTACCGATGTCGACAGCTCTCTTGGTGGCTATATACGTGGACAGCTGCTTGTCTGTTTGATTATCGGGGCGAGTGCGGCGATCCTGTTTTACTTGTTTGGGATGAATTATCCGCTCTTGCTCAGCTTCATTATTGGTGTGACGAATGTGATTCCCTACTTTGGCCCTTTTATAGGAGCAGTGCCGGCCATTCTGGTTGCCTTAACGATTTCAGGCAGCATGGCAATTAAAGTTGCCTGCATCATTATTGTCCTTCAGTTTCTCGAGGGCAATGTCATATCGCCTATCGTCATGGGCAAGACATTGAAGCTGCATCCGCTTGTTATTATCTTTGCCCTGCTTGTCGGAGGGAAGGCGGCTGGAGTGGCTGGCTTGATTTTAGCCGTGCCAATCTTAGCTCTGGTTAAGGTCATGCTGGCCCATAGAAAATTATTAACGAATAAGGGATAAACTGCCCTCATTCGATTGACAAAGAAAAAAGGAATGACTATAATCCAAAATATAACGGAATTAACGAAAAAATGTTGATGGAACAAAGTATGTTTAAGCCCTTCAGCAACGTGCAGACATTTTTTGCACGAATTAGAGAGAAGTCTCCTTGGCTGGAAGAGACTTTTGAAGAAGAGAAACAGAAAGCTAGTCCGGAATGCAGGAAAAAACCTGCCGTTCAAACCGCGTTAAGGTTTCCGAGGTGGCGAGACTGAAGGTTTCGCAATCAGGGTGGTACCGCGAGTCAAGCTCTCGTCCCTGTTTATAGGGTTCGAGGGCTTTTTTGTGTACAATTTTAAGGAGGAAGAGAAAAATGAGGTATATGACAGGCGCAGAAATTCGCCAAATGTTTTTGGATTTCTTTCAAGAGAAAGGACATAGGATCGAACCGAGTGCATCCCTTGTACCGGTAGATGACCCAACGCTTCTTTGGATTAACTCTGGTGTTGCTACATTGAAGAAATATTTTGACGGCCGGGTCATTCCGGATAATCCGCGTATCACGAATGCACAGAAGTCTATTCGGACAAATGATATAGAGAATGTCGGGAAGACAGCCCGCCATCATACGTTCTTTGAAATGCTCGGCAATTTCTCCATCGGGGAATACTTCCGGGAAGATGCGATTAAGTGGGGATGGGAGCTTTTGACATCTGAACAGTGGTTCGCAATGCCAAAGGACAAGCTTTACATCACCTACTACCCAGCTGACACGGACTCCTATGATGTATGGAGAAGTCTTGGTGTGCCAGATGACCACCTAATTCCTCTTGAAGATAACTTTTGGGAAATCGGGGAAGGCCCGTCCGGCCCGGATACAGAAATTTTCTTCGATCGCGGTACAAAGTATGATCCTGAGAATATCGGAATCCGCATGATTGAAGAAGATATAGAAAATGACCGTTACATTGAAATCTGGAATATCGTCTTGTCCCAGTTCAATGCTAATCCGGAAATTCCGCGCAGTGAATATCCTGAGCTGCCGAAGAAGAACATTGATACAGGCATGGGCTTAGAGCGTATGGCGTCCATCTTCCAGGATGGAGAAACAAACTTTGATACGGATCTCTTCCTGCCCATCATTCATAAGACAGAAGAAATCTCCGGTCAGAAGTACCGTACTACTCGTGAGAAAGACGTTGCTTTCCGCGTGATTGCTGACCATATTCGTACGGTTGCCTTTGCAGTTGGAGACGGAGCCCTTCCATCTAATGAAGGACGCGGATACGTTCTTCGCAGATTGCTCCGTCGTGCTGTTCGTTTTGCAAAGAAAATCGGCATTAATAAGCCGTTCATGTATGAGTTAGTTCCTGTGGTGGCTGACATCATGGTTGATTACTATCCAGAAGTGAAAAAGAACCAAGACTTCATTGCTAAAGTTATCCGCAATGAGGAGGAACGTTTCCATGAGACGCTCCACGATGGTCTGGCAATTCTATCTGAGGTCATCCAAGGAGAGAAGAAGAAGGGCAGCGATACAATCAGCGGATCTGATATTTTCCGTTTGTATGATACGTACGGGTTCCCGGTTGAATTGACAGAAGAATATGCTGAAGATGAAGGCATGAAAGTAGACCATGCTGGTTTTGAGAAAGAAATGGAGGCGCAGCGTTCACGTGCCCGTGCAGCTCGCCAGGATGTTGATTCCATGCAGGTTCAAAGCGGAATCCTAGGCGACATCAAAGTTGATAGCGAGTTCATCGGCTATGACCAGCTTGAATGTAAGGCAAGCGTCAGCGTCATCATCAAAAATGGTGAAAGAGCGGAAGATGCGATGGCTGGTGAAGAGGTACAAATCATCTTCGACCGTACGCCATTCTACGCTGAAAGCGGCGGACAAATTGCTGACAGAGGTTTCTTTGAGAACGATGAATTACGTATCTTCATCAAGGATGTTCAAAAAGCGCCTAATGGCCAAAACCTTCACACAGCCGTTGTTGAATATGGATTGTTGAAGGAAGGGACAACAGGCAAGGCCCAGGTAGATGCGGCTAACCGCAGCAAAATCACGAAAAACCATACGGCTACACACTTACTTCACCAAGCACTGAAGGATGTGCTCGGCACACATGTTAACCAAGCAGGTTCCCTTGTTCAGCCTGACCGTCTTCGTTTTGACTTCTCTCATTTCGGTCAAGTGACAGCAGAGGAGCTTGAAAGAATTGAGCAAATTGTTAACGATAAGATTTGGAAAAATATCGATGTATCCATCTCAAATAAAGCAATTGCTGAAGCAAAAGCGATGGGTGCGATGGCTCTCTTCGGTGAGAAATACGGAGATATCGTTCGCGTCGTTCAAGTTGGCGACTACAGCTTAGAATTATGCGGCGGCTGCCATGTGCCAAACACTTCTGCCATTGGCTTGTTCAAGATTGTTTCTGAATCTGGTATCGGCGCAGGAACAAGACGGATTGAAGCTGTGACAGGTGAGGCAGCTTACCAGCAGCTGACAGAGCAAATCAGCATTTTGCGCGAAGCGGCGGCAAAGGTTAAAGCCAATCCTAAGGACCTTCCAGGGAAGATTGATTCCTTGCTTGGAGAGGTAAAGGATCTTCAGAAGGAAAATGAATCCTTGGCTGCGAAGCTATCCAATATTGAAGCAGGCAATATTCAGTCCAAAGCTGAAACAATTAATGGAGTAACGGTTTTATCTGCAAAGGTTCAAGCGCAGGATATGAACAATTTACGTAATATGGCTGATGACTTGAAGCAGAAGCTTGGTTCTTCCGTTATTGTTCTCGGTAGTGTACAAGGCGACAAGGTTAACTTGATTGCTGCTGTAACGAAGGATTTAGTGGATGAGGGCTATCATGCAGGCAAGATCATTAAGGAAGTGGCCACACGCTGCGGCGGAGGAGGCGGAGGCCGTCCAGATATGGCGCAGGCTGGCGGTAAGAATCCAAATGAATTGGATGCTGCTCTTGCAGCCGTGAAAGAACTGGTTGAAGCGCACTAATAGATGGGATGAGAAGGGCAGGGAATACCTGCCCTCTCGCTTTCCATTTCTAGCAAGTGGTGGTATGTTAGACATATGGACGGTAAACAATAAGCTTGGTTCTTGACGTTTATAATCAGGTTCAATTAGTGTACAATGTGTAAGGAACGATGAATAGCTTGTTCTCAAATAGGAAGCGGGGTGCAAAGATGAGTTCATTTGATAAGACAATGAAATTTAATTTTCCAGATGATTCCTTCGAGCATGATGTTAGCGAGGTCCTCATGGAAGTGTACAATGCTCTGAATGAAAAAGGCTATAATCCGATCAATCAAATTGTCGGTTATTTGCTATCGGGAGACCCGGCTTATATTCCGCGCCATAAAGATGCGCGTAATCTCATTCGCAAGCTTGAGCGTGATGAGATTATTGAAGAATTAGTTAAATCGTATTTAAAGCATCATCGTGAGGGATAAGAATGAGAATAGTCGGTCTGGATGTTGGCTCAAAGACCGTGGGTGTGGCCATTAGTGACGAGATGGGATGGACAGCCCAGGGCTTGGAGACCATTGCCATTGATGAAGAGAAGAATCAACTTGGGCTGAAGCGGCTTGATGAGGTGCTGAAGCCGTATAAAGTGGACAAGTTTGTGGTTGGCTTGCCGAAGAATATGAACGGAACCATTGGTCCAAGAGGCGAAGCAAGCAAGCATTATGCTGAGAAGCTTGAGAAACGCTACAAAGTGCCTGTTGTCATGTGGGATGAGCGATTAACTACAATGGCTGCTGAACGCGTGCTTTTGGATGCAGACGTCAGCCGCAAGAAACGCAAGAAAGTGATTGATAAGATGGCGGCTGTCTTGATTCTGCAAGGTTTTCTGGACAGCGGGAAGCTTTAATTAAACTAGAGGTGATTGAAATGGAAGAAAACATGATTACAATTATTGATGAAGAAGGCAATGAGCAATTACATGAGATTTTGCTTACATTTGAATTAGATGATTACGATAAACAATATGTTGTATTTGCTCCAGTAGGAACAGATGATGATGAAGATTTAATTCATGTTGCTTCTTATATCCCAGATGAAAGCGGAGAAGTCGGCACATTGAACGATATTGAAGATGATGAAGAATGGGCGATGGTTGAAGAAGTCATCAATACATTCTTTGAAGATGAAGAAGAATAAGCTTCTCTTTTATGGCTCTTCCGATCAAGGGTGATCGGAAGAGTTTTTTTGTTATTTACTGCAAAGAATGGCGAAATATGCGAATATAATAAAGGAAGAACGGGATTTTTTTTACAAATTTCTTGTAATTTCATTGACAGGTTCCGGTATATTTTGCAATAAATAAAGAGGGCAATTCGAGTCATGGGGAAATGCCTTATTGAAGGGGGCAGCTAAATGAGTGAAGATAAACAAGAATGGAAGAGCGAGATGAAAATGAAGCTTTTAGAAAGACAGAGTGAAGCGAAGGTAGTCAGAAAAATCGTACTGATATCCTTAGCTGTATTTATTGCCATCGTGATTGTTGGCGCGGCAGCTGGTTATTTCTACATTTCATCAGCTTTAAAGCCGGTTGATCCGGATAATAAGGAAACCGTTAAGGTTCAGATACCAATTGGGTCTGGGGTTTCGACCATCTCTTCCATATTGGAGGAGAACGGGATCATAAAAAATGCACAAATCTTTAAATACTATATCAAGTTTAACAATGAGGCAGGATTCCAAGCAGGAAATTATAATTTATCACCATCGATGACCTTGGATGAAATAATTGACATGATCAAGAATGGGAAGGTTGCAGAAACCTATAAGATTACCATTCCAGAAGGCCGGGACCTAGAAGAAATTGCTGCCGTTATCGGCAAAACGCTCGGCATAAAGTCGAAGGAAGTCCTTGATGTGATGAATGATAAGAAATTTATCAACAGCATGATGAAGGGGTATCCGGATCTGCTTACGGATGAAATCTTTGATAAGAATATCCGCTATCCGCTAGAAGGTTATTTCTACCCGGCGACTTACTACATCTATGAGGAGGAGCCTTCTCTTGAATCTGTCCTTAGCATGATGATTAAGAAGACGAATGAAGTCATCGCTAAATATGAAGAAGCAATGGGAGATGACTGGACTGTCCATGAACTCCTCACCATGGCCTCCTTAATTGAAGAGGAAGCAACTGAGCAGGCCGATCGAGATAAGATTTCAGCTGTCTTCAGGAACCGGATGGAAATTGATATGATGCTTCAGACTGACCCTACCGTCCTATATGCGCTCGGTGAACATAAAGACCGTGTGACCTATAAGGATTTGGAGGTCGATTCACCGTATAACCTCTACCGAAACAAAGGATTGACACCGGGGCCGATTTCCAATGCAGGAGAAACATCTATTGCCGCTGCGCTCAATCCAGCTGACATTAAGGATTTGTATTTCTTAGCAACTCCTTCCGGTGAAGTACTCTTTAATGAAACATTGGAAGAGCATAATAAGGATAAGGCAAAGCATATTACGAATAATTAGCATTATTTGGGGGAAGGATTGTTAAGAAGAAACATTTCCCTTCCCCAACCTATCTATGCTAAAATAGTCGAAGTGTAAAATTACGACACGAATGTAAGAAAGCCATTTTAGGCTTTCTCATTTTTTTGGGATAAAGGAAGTTTAAGGATTTGGAGGAATCAGGATGAATGAGAATCTCGACCGCTATCTGGAAGCTCTTGCCCCGATGCGTAATGATCTTCTAATGGAAATGGAAGCTTATGCGAAAGCTAATGGTGTACCGATTATGGAATTATCGGGGATGGAGCCGCTTCTGCAGATTCTAAAAATCCAAAAACCGCAAAATATATTAGAGATTGGTACGGCGATAGGCTATTCCGCCTTGAGAATGGCTCATGCATTGCCGAATGCAGCCATCGTGACAATTGAACGTGATGAAGAACGTTTAGGCAGAGCCCATGAATATATCAAAAGAGCCGGTATGGGAGACCGTATTTCCGTCATTGAGGGAGATGCCCTTGAAACCGAGGAGCTTGTCTCTCAGAAAGGACCGTTTGACTGCCTGTTTATTGATGCAGCAAAGGGACAATATCAGCGCTTCTTTGAAATGTATGAAAAATATCTTGTCCCAGGGGGGATTATCTTCACGGATAACGTACTCTTTAAGGGACTGGTCGCGGAGGATTTGGAATCCATCGAATCCAAGCGAACAAGGAATCTTGTGAAGAAGATTAAAGGATACAATGAATGGCTAATCTCAAACGAAGATTATGAGACAGTTATTCTCCCGGTTGGAGATGGATTAGCCATCAGCATGAAAAAGGGGGATTCGGCATGAAAAAGCCTGAACTTTTAGTAACGCCAACACAGATAGAAGATATCGAACCGTTAATGGAGGCAGGTGCAGATGCATTTGTCATCGGTGAACAACGATACGGGCTAAGGCTTGCTGGAGAATTTAATCGTGAGGCTGTGAAAGCTGCTATTGAGATTGCCCATAAGGGCGGCAGGAAGGTATATGTGGCGATGAACGCCATCTTTCATAATGAAAAGGTTGATGAGCTTTCAGATTACTTACGTTTCCTTGCTGAGGCAGGAGCAGACGCGGTCCTTTTCGGGGATCCGGCTGTCTTAATGGCAGCACGGGAAGCAGCGCCGAATATGCCGCTGCACTGGAATACAGAAACAACAGCAACAAACTGGTTCACATGCAATTATTGGGGGCAGAAGGGGGCTAAACGGGCTGTGTTAGCTCGTGAAATCAATATGGATGCCATTGTTGAAACAAAGGAGCATGCAGAGGTTGAAATTGAAGTGCAAGTGCACGGAATGACGGCTATGTTCCAATCCAAACGCCGCCTGATTGGCAATTACTTTAATTATCAGGGCAGAAATATGAAGGTAGATGACTTAGAAGCAGACGGGCATCTTTTCCTGCACGACCCTGAACGGAATACGAAGTATCCAATCTTTGAAGATGAGAATGGAACACATATCATGAGTCCGAATGATATCTGCATCATTGATGAGCTCATGGAAATGGTAGAAGCAGGCGTTGATTCCTTCAAGATTGATGGAGTTCTCAAGAAGCCTGAATACCTCATCGGGGTGACCAAGCTTTACCGCAAGGCAATTGACCTTTGCGCAGAGGATCCTGATGCCTATGAGGATGTAAAAGACAGCCTGCTTGAAGAGGCAGAAAGCCTGCAGCCTGAAAACAGAATGTTAGATACGGGATTCTTCTTTAAGGAGACAGTTTATTAACAAGGAAATGGGGGAAGACCAAATGTCCGTTATGGAGAAGCAAATATCAAAAGTGGTAGATGGAAAACGCATCATCGTGAAGAAACCGGAATTACTGGCTCCTGCCGGTAACCTTGAAAAATTAAAAATTGCTGTCCGTTATGGGGCAGATGCCGTCTTTATCGGCGGACAGGAATATGGTCTGCGCTCAAATGCGGGTAACTTCTCGATTGCTGAAATGAAGGAAGGCGTAGACTTTGCGAATCAATACGGTGCAAAGATTTATGTAACAACAAATATCTTTGCTCATAATGAAAATATTCCAGGTCTTGAAGAATATTTGAAAGATATCGAATCCGCAGGTGTGACAGGTATTATCGTCGCGGATCCGCTCATTATTGAAACGTGTAAGAAGGCAGCGCCGAAGCTAGAGATACATTTGAGTACACAGCAATCTCTCTCCAACTGGAAGGCTGTTCAGTTCTGGAAGGAGGAGGGCCTTGACCGTGTCGTGCTTGCACGTGAAACGAGCGGAGATGAGATTCGCGAGATGAAGGAAAAGGTCGACATTGAGATTGAAACTTTTATTCACGGGGCAATGTGTATAGCCTATTCCGGCCGATGCACCCTCTCCAATCATATGACGGCCCGTGATTCAAACCGCGGCGGCTGCTGTCAGTCCTGCCGCTGGGATTATGATCTATATGCAGAAACAGAGAAAGGAGAGAAGCCGTTATTCGAGGAAGGGGACTCGCCATTTGCCATGAGTCCAAAAGACCTTACGCTTGTTCAGTCCATCCCGCGTATGATTGAAATGGGTATTGACAGCTTGAAAATTGAAGGGCGGATGAAATCCATCCACTATATCGCAACAGTTGTCAGCGTTTATCGCAAGGTTATTGACGCTTATTGTGCTGACCCGGACAATTTCGTCTTCAAGCAGGAATGGACCCAGGAATTGGACAAATGCGCCAACCGTGAAACGGCACCGGCTTTCTTTGAAGGCGTACCAAGCTATAAAGAGCAAATGTTTGGCAATCATAGCAAACAAACGACATATGATTTCGCCGGGCTTGTCTTATCGTATGATGAAGACACATCCATGGTAACACTACAACAACGAAACTATTTCAAACCGGGGGACGAGATTGAATTCTTCGGCCCGCACATCGATAACTTTAAGCAAATTGTCGGGACGATCTGGGATGAGGAAGGCAATGAGCTTGATGCTGCCAGACACCCATTAATGATTGTTCGTTTGAAGGTCGATAAACCGGTTCATCCATATGATATGATGAGAAAGGGGAATTAATCCATTATGACTAAACCGATTGTCATCGGGGTTGCTGGAGGCTCGGGTTCAGGGAAAACGAGTGTAACGAAGGCGATTTATGAGAAATTTAAAGGCCATTCCATTATGATTTTGGAACAGGACTATTACTATAAAGACCAAAGCCATCTCCCATTTGAGGAGCGCTTAAAAACAAACTATGATCATCCGCTTGCATTTGATAATGATCTTCTTCTTGAGCATATCAATAAATTGCTTAATTATGAGAGCATTGACAAGCCGGTCTATGATTATGCGATGCACACACGATCTGAGGAAGTAATCCATGTCGAGCCGAAGGATGTTATCATCCTTGAAGGAATCCTTGTCCTTGAAGATGAGCGCCTTCGTGATATAATGGACATCAAATTGTTTGTTGACACTGATGCCGACCTCCGTATTATCCGCCGTATGATGCGTGATATTAAGGAGAGAGGACGCTCCATTGATTCTGTCATTGAGCAATACACTTCTGTCGTGCGTCCAATGCATAATCAATTTATTGAGCCGACAAAACGGTATGCTGATGTCATCATTCCTGAAGGCGGTCATAACTTTGTTGCAATTGATTTAATGGTGACGAAGATTCAAACGATACTAGAACAAAAGTCTATGTTATAGAACTTTCGGATTATTATTGATTTTTTCTAATATTTTCCACATAAAAATGAACAATTTTATAAATAATTTGATAAAATCAATAGACAAATCCTGAAAAACCCACTAAGCTAACAAAGAGAGCTTTTGCGCGTTTGATTTTCAAACGCGCAATTAATATACCATCAGGTATATACATATAAACACGGTGAATATATATACATGTATCACCAGAAGCTTACTTTGCTGCATGGTGAAAGTACAGAAGGAGTGAATTTTCTTGGCAATTGAAAAAGTATTTCCTATGACTAAAGAGGGAAAAGAGAAGCTTGAGAAAGAACTAGAACACTTAAAAACAGTTAAACGTAAAGAAGTGGTTGAACGTATCAAGATTGCCCGCAGTTTCGGTGACCTTTCTGAGAACTCCGAATATGATTCCGCAAAAGAAGAACAAGCATTTGTGGAAGGCAGAATCACAACCATTGAAAATATGATTCGTAATGCCCAGATTATCGACAGCGAAGCGGCGCAGGATGGAGTCGTAACACTTGGAAAATCTGTCACTTTCAAAGAATTGCCTGACGGCGAGGAAGAAACATACACAATCGTAGGTTCTGCAGAGGCAGATCCATTTGAATATAAAATCTCCAATGATTCTCCGATTGCCCGCACTCTAATGGGCAAAAAGCCTGGCGACAAAGTTACTGTTGCCACTCCAGGCGGAGACATGGAAGTTGTGATTGTTTCTGTCCAATAAGGATTGTAATGACTATGAATGAACTGCCTTTTCGGCTGCATATCCTGCGGCCGATTGGCAGTTCTTTTTCTTTTTTCTGACAATTATGTGTTTGAAATGAATCTCTGCTGCCAACAATAGGACAGAGGTGTCCGAATATGAAAAAGAGAATCCTTTTTACAGCGGTCTCCATCCTGCTCGCAATGGGTTTATGTATCGCCAAATTAGTCGAGATTCAATTAGTGAAAACAAAGGATTATTCAAAGCATGGAATCAACTTACTGGAAAAAAGCGTTCAGCAGCGGATTGATGAAATTTCTCTTGATGATGGGAGGGGCGGCTTTCTTGACCGTAATGGGAAACCGATATCCTATCAGGAGAGAGCTGTCCTTGTGATGTTTCCATTTGTGAGACATTTAGATTGGCCAAAAGAAGAGCTTGCCGCGATTGTCGGCTTGGATGTACGGCAGCTTGAACAAAAGCTGCAGAAAGCAGATGAACCGTTTATCCTTGAGGACAAGAAAATATTTGAGCTTAGTGACAGTCAAATCAAAGAAATTAATGATTTACATATTCCAGGTATCATAGCGGTCAAAAAGCGGTTTGCCGAAGACCGGGCGATGGCCGGACATTTACTGGGTACTTTAACGCTGGATAAAGAAGTAATTGACTCCGCTCATACAGCTGGACAGGATTTTGACAGTACTGATTATCGAACAAAGGTTGGCAGCTCAGGTCTAGAGAAGGCCTTTCAGCTCTTTTTGAAGGGGAATGGGTCTAAACGTCTTCTTTATCACAAAGCGGCTAACGGATTGCCTCTTTTTGGGGTTGATGTCCGGTATCTAGATACAAGCGGAACAGGAGAAAGAGTTAATATACAAACCACTATTGACAGTGATATACAAAGACTGGCAGAGGATACGGCCAAGAATCATCATATGAAAAAGGGCGGGATTGTCATTCTTGATATTCAAACGAATGATCTCCTAGCCATGGTCTCTATGCCTGAGCAAAATGATAAGGACATTCATGCTCAGGGCAATATGAATCAAATGCTACTGCCGCAAACACCTGGCTCCATCTTCAAGACAGTCATCGCTGCCGCAGCGATGGAAGAGGGGATTCCCCTTGAGGGCAGAATCTTTAATGGCAATCTTGATCACTTGGGGCGGGAAGTTGATGGCCAAACAGGAAGAAGACTTGGTGAAGTGACCTTTGAGCAAGGCTTTGCATTAAGCTCCAACCAGGTATTTGGGGTACTAGGCAAAGAACTTGCTGAAAAGGATCCAGAAATGATCGAACGCTATGCAGGTAAGCTCGGATTAATAGACTTGAATGGATGGACGGGAAGCGTCTTTCGTACCCCTGTCCTCCATCAGCTGCCGGAGGAGCGGAAGGGCACGGTCTGGAAGGATACCGCTATGAAGGAGGATCCTAATTACGTGGCGAATACATCTATAGGGCAATTGGATGTAAAGGTAACTCCGCTTGCCGCTGCAAATATGATGGCCACAATTGCGAGGGGAGGAGAAAGGATGATGGTGCGGGCGGCCTTAAAGGCGGTGGATGATAATGGGCTTACGATTGCTCATTTTAAACAGCAGCCGGGGCAGAAAAACGTGGTTTCTTCTGTGACTGCAGCAAAGCTTCAGTCATTGCTCCGAGGTGTGGTTACCGAAGAAGGACCGCTTGCGACAGCCGGGATGTTGAGATCAGCTAAATATGAGGTTGCCGGAAAAAGTGGAACGGCAGAGGTTGGGGAGAAGGAAAGCAAGCTGTATAATAAATGGTTTGCCGGTTATTTTCCATTTCGGGAACCAAAGTACGCCATGGTGGTCGTTAATTTGGAAACAGGCGGGCAGTCGGCTTCCATTAGCTCGCTTTATCTGGAGATAGTCAATGGAATCTATCAATTACATACAGACGGAGAGAATAATTTACAAAAGATTGAATAACTTTTAGGACAAAGAAATCCATGATAAAATAATGGGTATTCCAATATAAGCGAGGAGGAAGAGGTTATGGCAAAGGATCGTTATTCCTCACGCGTTGCAAAGCGCAAAGATAAAAAGGTCAATAAAGTCTATAATATTTTAATAACTGTTGTTGTACTTTTGATTGTCGTGGTCGGTGCAGTTATTTTCACCGGTGGAAATGAGGATAAAACCACCAGCAATGATCCACAAACATCATCAGATACAGCAAATAACAGCAACAGCAATGATAATAATGACGCCGCATCCAAGGAGGATGAGGATAGCGCTGCAACCGATTCTGAAGATGATCAAGCAAATAAGGAAGAGTCGGATGAAGAGAAAGAAAGCGACGCTGACAAAGAGACATCTGATGACAAGGATTCCGCTGATGCAGAGGACGAAAAGAAGGAATCTGAAATTAAAGAGGAAACACCTTCAGACAGCAATGTAGAGGAAGCTTATTCAGACTCAGCCTGGGAGCCTGTCGGCACTGAGCAAAGCGGCGACCATGTAACCCAGTATGAAAAAGGGTCTGTTGACTGGCAGGAAATGGAGAAAGCTCTTGCCTATGGTGCAGGTATTAGTCAGGAAGGCATGAATGTGTACTGGCTCGGTAACGGGGGGTCGCCTGATACAGCTGTCGGAACCATCAGTCCAAGTGATAATTCTTCCACTTACCGTGTTTATATCCAATGGGTAGATGGTGAAGGATGGAAACCGACCAAGGTAGAAAAGCTAAAGACGAACGATAAGAATTAATGCTTCTGCGTGCCGGGTTTCCCGAGGGTTGGAAACTCGGCTTTTTGCATGGCAGAATAAACAGGAGGAAAAGCTCGGATGGAATTCTCATTAGATTTGATTGAAGATAAGATTGAAATCTTTGAAGCATCAAGCCCTAAAGCACTCGAGAGGCAAATAGAGGAACAGATTGACCATAATAAAGCCATCATGCTGACCGTCCATACGGTATCCTACCAAATTTATACGAGTCCCGAAGGCAAGCCAACATATTCGGCAGCAGTCCATTTTAAACTGAAGAAATTTTAATGATTACATAGAATAAAAGGAGAGATTAGATTATGAAGATTGCCATCATCGGTGCAATGGAAGAAGAAGTTGCGGTTTTACGCGAGAATATTGAAGAGAGTGAATCGGTGGTTATTGCTAACACGGAATACACATCTGGCAAAATGTTTGGAACGGATGTTGTTCTGCTTAAATCAGGCATCGGTAAAGTGAATGCCGCAATGGGAACAGCGGTCTTATTAGAAAAGTTCAAACCTGATTTCATCATTAATACCGGGTCTGCAGGAGGATATAATCCTGAATTGAATGTTGGAGATATTGTCATTTCCACAGAGGTAAGGCATCATGATGTAGATGTAACAGCTTTTGGCTATGAATATGGACAAGTACCAAGACTTCCGGTTGGTTTCGTTGCAGATGAGAAGCTTGTGGAGCTCGCATCCGGGATTGCCGCTGGAATTGAAGGCGTCCAGGCAGGAAAAGGACTGATTGTGACAGGCGATGTGTTCATGTCAGATCCTGTACGTGCTGATTTTGTCAGAGGACAGTTCCCTGAGCTTCAAGCAGTAGAAATGGAGGCGGCAGCGATTGCCCAAGTAGCCTACCAATTTGGCGTTCCTTTTGTGGTTACACGTGCATTAAGCGACATTGCCGGAAAAGAGAGTGATGTGTCCTTTGAACAATTCCTAGACAAGGCAGCACGCCATTCAGCGCATATAGCGATGGAAATGGTCAAGGCATTAGGGAAATAAGATTCTCACTTGGCAGGTTTGTCATTAATTGCTTGTTAGGCAACAACACTCTTCATGATAAGATTGTTTTAGCGTTTATGTGGAGAGGAGCTTTGGCTATGAAAGCGAAGGTCGAAGATTACAAACGATTTGCGGTCACGCTCTTGATAATCAGCTTTTTCTTCTTCACCGGCTCCGTCCTGCCGAAAGAAGGCGTAAGCATATCATCGAGAGAGATTCTTGTTGCATCAGCAACTGTCGCATTATTCGGGTCCGCAGCGTTTTTTGGATTATCTGCTAAATATCAAGAGAAAGCAGATGAAGAAGAATACTAACCAATACCCAATGAGTCCACATATAAAGTGGCCTTATTGGGTATTTTTTTATGGTTTGCTGGGTATAGTGGTACAAGTGCCTGTTTTTATAGAAGTATCAAAAAGTTTTCATTTACCTATTTACTTAGCGGAAATCATTGGATATAATTTACATGTAAATAATTTCTATGGGAGGTCGAACACAATGACTGTCTTAACTCAAATGGTTCAAATCAAACCTAACAAGTTCATATGGCAAGTTCGGCCGATGGTTTAGGCATTCCACACGGATATAATATTCGTATGTATACAAATAAACCGCAGCGCTGAATGATGCTCTGCGGCTTTTTACGCTTTCAAAACATAAGAAGTCTGAGGGACAGGTGTGCCCTTTTGGAAACCGCAGAGCAAATCTGCGGTTTTTTGTGCGAAAGCGGCTAGGAACCGAAAAGGAGGAGTTCATGATGATTGTTAAGGCTGGTAAGGGAATTTTAACGAAGGAATCTAAAAATACAGGAGGTGAATACACATGAGGATCAATATGATTTTGTTTACCATTACGGTTCAAACAAATAGGCTCTCACGCGGGGAATATATCGAGATGAAAGCCGCCAAAAACGACATGCTTGATTGCAAAGCAAACTCGTTCACCAGGTTGTTCTAATGCCAATGTGAAATAAAAAAGAAAGAAGGGGTTAATCATGAAAAAAACATTGCAGTTCCGCC
>NZ_JBJEFJ010000016.1:13353-20406 GCF_051873915.1 Pradoshia sp. | reverse complement strand
GAAGCACTTTTTCTTTGCTCATCTCTGTAGAAATCACGTTTTTCAACTTCATTACATGTTTTTCTTCGGACCAATTATTCTGCCTTTTGTAGTAATATGTGGTGGCTTGGTCGTAGAATAGATGAGGGAACATGAGCTCTGCACCTAATATTTCATACTGTTCCTTTGATAAAGGATTGACACGCTGGTAATCTTTTAACATTCTAAGCATTATATCAAGATTCCATTCTGCCTCTTTCCTCATTACTTTATTGAGGATTTTACGAATATCACGGATTGGCAGATCAACAGTCAGAGAATCCATGTCAAACACATACAAAGCTGAATCAGGGGTAATCAGGAGGTTATTTTCAGCATAATCCTGATGACATAAATTGATGTTTTTGTGTATGATTTCTGCCCATGTATCATACGATTCACTATCGAAAAGGGATAGGGAGGATTCACATTGGTTTAAGAAGGTGTCAACATTTTTTAGAAAAAGACAATCGAATTCATTTATGGATACCGATTCTGAACGGTTCTTTTTTAATTCAAGCAATCTTTTATATCGCTTCTCGTAATTGGATTTTCGTTCATCCAGCAGGAAGGAGGGATAATATCCGATTGGCGACCTAAATCCGGAGGACCCTTTATGGAAATGGCCGATACCTTCCATGATTTTTTTTAAATCATGCTTTTTTTTATAATCGGGGCTCCTCCCATGTACCGCTTCAAAAACGATATAGTACTCATCATGGACATTCGTGAAAACTTCTCCTGTCTTTGTACGAATAACCTGAGGGGTTTTCACTCCGTTTGTCCTTAAATAGTCTATGGCATGTGCCATGAACTGAATTCGGTCTTTATCCAAAGGTACTTTTTTTAAGATATACGTCCCTTTGTTCGTTCGTATTTCCCAGACAGCTTTTTTGGCTGTCTTTTTCTTCAGGGGCCGGAATTTCGCCATGGTACTATTGATCGGATAGGCTGATAAGGCTAAATGGGCATTCTTTAAGGAGGGGTGACTCATTTCTTTTCCTCCCGATGCTTATGACTCTTTCTTTTATTCCGCTTCCGATCATCATTTCTTTTTCTCGTCCTCTTTCGGCCATCTGCTTTTCTTTTTTTCTTTTTCTTTTGTTTATTCATGGAATTTATGAATCGTTCGACCTGTCTCCTTGGCATGATTTCTGCCTTTTCTGCATTCATGGCTGTCAAATAAAAATTCTCTAAACGTTCATATACTTGTTCAAATCCGAAGGTGTTCTCTGCGTGTTTCCGGCCTTCTCTTGAAAGAGCGTTTGCTTTGTCCGCATTCGACAATAAATCGATAATGGCCTCTGAGAAAGCTTTCGAATTCGTGTAATCATCCAAAACGATGCCATTTAGGTTATGATGAACGACTTCAGCATTTCCTCCGCGATTGGTTGTGATGATAGGCAGGCCAGCTCCCATTGCTTCGTAGTGGACTCGTGCGAGCGGCTCCTCCCATTGAGAGCTGCAAACAAACAAATCGCCTAATAAATACATGGTAGGAATTTGAATCGGCGGAACAAAGCCAGTAAAGATTACTTTATTACTACCTAATGATTTAGCAAGACTCCTGAGCATTTTGCCATAATCATCGATGGTTTCATCGCTGAACCATTTACTCCCAACAATGACGACAACGGCATCTGGGTGAACGACAAGAACGTCCTTCATCGCCTCCAGCAGTATCTCAGGTCCTTTCACTTTGCTAAGACGACCGACAAATAAGATAACCTTTTTCCCATCAACCTTATATTTTCCTCTGAGTTCTGCTCTTAGGCTCTGAACATTCTCATCCCATATAGGGGTATATTTCATAAGGTCCATTCCAGAATAAACCGGCTGTACTTTCCCGATAGCTATCGGGAAGCGATCAGTTATCGTCTTAGCAATGAAGGCACTCACCGTCATAATTCGTTCGACCGATTGGATAACGGCCTCACCAGCTTCTTGTGTAATCTTCGTGTCCTTAAACATTTCGTTATGCAGGCTTAAGACAAAGCGGCTATTCGGCTGAGCTAATTTATAGGTCAGGACATCAAGCGGCCGATTAAATACATGGACAAGGTCATAGGAGACTCCGTCAGCGAATTTCTGAGCTAATGCATTATGAATATGACTTACATAATTCTCCTGAGGAACCCGAATATACTCAATGCCATTTTTGATTTCCGCCGGGTCAAGGTCAGGGTCAGTAATTCCAAACACCGTCACATCGTTCCGCTCGTTTAAATAGGGCAGCACACCGTCAATCAACACTTGTATAGCCCCGCCTCTAATGGGGGGGACCGGTAACTTTTCTGTACATATAAGGGCGATTTTCACGTTACGTACATCATCCTTTCTTCATGAT
Organism: Pradoshia sp.; assembly: GCF_051873915.1. Lineage (NCBI taxonomy): Bacteria > Bacillati > Bacillota > Bacilli > Caryophanales > Bacillaceae > Pradoshia > Pradoshia sp. The sequence goes on along the minus strand of NZ_JBJEFJ010000016.1, from coordinate 18,041 downwards.
TTTTCATCTAATCATATGGAGTCCAGTCAACCTTCGTAAATAGGATCCAATACAACTCAGAAAACGAAAGAAGATGGCATGTCCCACTAAGGTATATTTCTGACAACTCGGTTTAGCTTATGAAATTGAAGATGGGGTGGTTTTCTCATTTGCCTATACTGGCGTACATAAATTTCTTGAAAGGCACATAAAAGAAGCGATAAGAGGGTAGATAATAATCCATACCATATCCCTTTATCATCTCCGTACAGCTTCGATAGCAAATGAAGATAATCTCCTTCATTGTGCAAATGTTTTCACCAAAATTATCTATTCTATCAAAATGAATATATTTTACAAACTTACCATTTGTATACAATGTATATTAATGGTAATATTAGGATATAAAAAACTTTGAAAGCGCTTGCTATGAGATGTTTACTATTCTTTTGAACTCCCTAGAATACTTACTTAATAGCGTGATAGAAGTTTCTTTTTTTACTTATCAATGCAAACGTTTTCGAAAGTTTTTAAACAAAATCATAAGGAGAGTGGCTCTATGTTAAAAAGTAAAATCGTCAAGGGAACACTATCTGGATTACTTTTATCAAGTCTTGTCTTAGCAGGATGCTCATCATCGAGCGGCGGCGATGGCGGGGATAAAACAACAGTTGAGATTTTTCAGTTCAAAGTAGAATTCAAGCAGCAGTTTGAACAGGTTGCTGAACAGTATGAAAAGGAAAATCCAGATGTAGATTTAAAAATCACGACAGTCGGCGGAGGGAATGATTATAAGTCGGCTATCACCTCCAAGTTTTCTTCCGGTGAGGAGCCTGCCATCTTCAATATCGGCGGACCGACAGATGTGAAGCAATTTAAAGACCGGTTAACTGACTTGAGTGATACAAAAGCCGCTGAAGCTGCCCTTGATGGCACGCTTGATGGTGTCACAGTTGATGGTGAAGTACTTGGTGTGCCATATAACCAAGAGGGCTATGGTTTCATTTACAATAAACGTCTTTTGAAAGAAGCCGGGATTGATCCAGCCAGCTTGACATCTTATGACAAATTAGAAGAAGCCGTTAAGAAACTAGATTCAGAGAAAGATAAATTAGACATTGATGCGGTATTCGCTTATCCCGTGAAGGAGAAATGGGTAACAGGCAACCACTTATCCAATGTATTCCTTGCGAATGAATTCGACGGTGATATCTTGAAGGCTAGTGAATCAAAGTCAATCAAGTTTGATGACGGAGATACATTCAAGCAAATGATTGATTTGCAAAATGAATACTCTGTTCAGCCGACAACGAGTCTTGACTACTCCCAGCAAGTAGAGGAGCTTTTCTCCCTCGAGAAAGTGGCCTTCATTCAGCAAGGGAACTGGGTTTACAATACGGTTTATGAAATGGACCCTGAGTTAGCTGAAAAAGGAATCGGCATCATTCCTATTCCAAACGGTGATGAAGCGAAAATGCCTGTAGGCGTACCAAACTACTGGGCTGTAAACAGCAAAGTGGATGAAGACGTACAAGAGGAAGCAAAGAAATTCTTAGATTGGCTTTATACTTCTGATGAAGGTAAAACAGCTGTCTTAGAAGAGTTCAAGTTTATTCCAGCTTATGAAGGCTATGATACGGAAAAAATCGCCGATCCGCTTTCACAGGAAATTTACAAATATGCAGAAGCCGGAAATACGCTTGGATGGGTCTTCATGGGCTATCCGGTCGGATGGAATGAGGATCTTGGAGCAAGCGTGCAAAAATATGTCTCTGGTGATCAAACATGGGAAGAGCTTGTGAAAGAAACTCAGAAAATCTGGGAAGAAAAAGCTGATAATTAATCCTTTCATCAAATGAAGACAGCCAGCCGCTCTAAAAGCAGAGGGACGACATTCTCTTGGCTGCCGTGGCATGGCTGTCTTTTCCTCACACATTCATTATAAGGAGGGCGATTCCTATTCGAAATCGTGACTGGGCCTTTTGGCTATTCTTGACACCTGTCCTTGCTGCTCTCGTCATTGTCGTCATCATTCCGTTACTGTTCGGATTCTATTATTCTTTCACTAACTGGAATGGACTCGGGAGATTGGACTTTATTGGGTTGAAAAACTATATCAATCTATTTAATGATGATGCGTTTATAAGTGCGTTTTGGTTCACGGTTAAGTTTTCGATTGCCTCAATTGTGCTAATTAACATCATTGGCCTAGGTCTTGCTCTACTAGTGACAACCAAATTAAAATCGAGTAACTTACTCCGTACCGTATTCTTTATGCCGAACTTGATAGGCGGATTGATTCTCGGGTTCATTTGGCAGTTTATCTTCATTAAGGTGTTTGGAAGCATTGGCGATCTTTTTGGCATTGAAGCTTTAAATGGATGGCTTTCAACAACTGAGACTGGGTTTTGGGGAATGGTCATCCTGACGGCCTGGCAAATGGCTGGATATATCATGATTATCTACATTGCCTATTTGCAGGCAGTACCGGGTGATTTACTAGAAGCGGCTGAAATCGACGGGGCCAATGCATTTCAGCGATTCCGTCATATTACATTCCCGCTCGTTGCTCCAGCATTCACCGTCAGCTTATTCCTGACATTGTCCCATTCCTTTAAGATTTATGATCAAAACTTAAGTTTAACAGGAGGGGCCCCCTATAATTCAACAGAAATGGTGGCTATGAATATCATTCGTTCGGCCTTCACAGATAATGAAATGGCCTATGCGCAATCAAAGGCCGTCATCTTCTTTATCATTGTGGCGATTGTATCGCTACTGCAGGTGTACTTTAATAAGAAACGGGAGGTTGAACTATAATGAAGAGAAAGAAATGGCATTTACGCATCATTGGCGTTATCGGCATCCTGCTCGCTTTGTTATGGCTCAGCCCTTTTTACTTAATGATCGTCAACGCCTTTAAGACAAAGCGCGATATCTTTGCTGATACACTAGGCCTTCCAGGTGAATTTACGAGTGACAATTTTCTGCAAGCGTTTGAACAGCTCGATTTTCTCAGAACTTTGTTTAATTCCTTGCTGATCTCTGCCGTCAGTGTCGGGATTATTATCGTCTTTTCGGCAATGGCCGCTTATGCACTTTCAAGGAATAAGAGCAAGATGAGCTCTGTCATTTTCTTTGTCTTTGTCGCAGCCATGCTGATTCCGTTCCAATCGGTTATGATTCCGCTCATTTCTCAATTTGGCCAGTTCGGTATGCTGAACAGAGCCGGGTTGATTTTCATGTATCTTGGATTCGGATGCAGTCTGTCCATTTTCTTATATCACGGTACATTAAAGGGAATCCCTCAATCATTGGATGAGGCAGCAACCATCGATGGTGCGAACCGCTTTCAAGTATTTTGGTATATCATCTTCCCATTACTGAAGCCGATGTCCATTACGGTGGGAATATTGAATGTTATCTGGATTTGGAATGATTACCTGCTCCCATCCTTGGTGCTTGGTGAAGCAGGAACAGAAACCATTCCGCTTAAATTGTTCTATTTCTTTGGTCAATATACGAAGCAATGGCATTTGGCTCTCGCAGGTTTAACCTTATCCATTATTCCTGTCATCATTGCCTATTTCTTTGCTCAAAAACAAATTATTAAAGGAATTTCAGATGGAGCGGTTAAATAGCCGCATCAAAATAGAGGTGGGATCGTTTACATGACCGTTACGATAAAAGATGTTGCCAAAAAGGCAAATGTGGCACCCTCCACCGTGTCTCGAGTCATTGCTGACAGTCCTAGCATCAGTGATAAGACAAAAAAGAAAGTTCGGAAAGTCATGAAAGAACTTGGCTATCATTTGAATGCCAATGCCAGGAATCTCGTAACGAAGACAACGAAGACGATTGGGATTGTGTTAAAGCATTCCGCCAAATACTCCCTGCATAATCCATTCTTCCAGGAAGTCATGAGGGGAATCGGCTCTTATTGCAGGGAGGAGGGATACAGTCTCTCCATCACAACGGGAGATTCAGAGAAGGCCATTTTTGAGGATGTTATTCAGATGGTCGAAGGGAGGCAGGTAGACGGATTAATTATTTTGTATTCACGAAAGGGAGATAAAATACTCCGTTATCTGCTTGAGAAGGAATTTCCTTTTGTCGTCGTCGGCCATCCAGGAAAAGACTGCAGCGGAATCACATACGTGGATAATGATAACCAAAAGGCCGCAAAGGATCTGACAGAATTCCTCCTTCATCTTGGACATCGTCATATTGCTTTTTTTGGCGGGGCACTCGAATATGACGTCGTTAGTGATCGTTTGAAGGGATACAAGGAAGCACTTAAGAGTGCTGGATTATCGTTTTCACCTGATTATATCAAGCCGCTGCCATATAGCCGCGTGGAAGGATTGACCGCTCTTGAGGAGCTGTATGCTTTACGTGAGCCGCCTACTGCCTATGTGGCGCTTGATATTGATTACGCCATTATTCTGACTGGTTTGCTTTTAGGAAAGAATATGCGCATACCCGATGATGCCTCCATCGTGTGCTTCAATAATTATGAGGTTGCTGACTATACGACCCCTTCTTTAACGACAATGGATATTCATACATATGAATTGGGGATTGAAGCAGCCAAATATGTGATTGAACTCATCATGAATCCTCAAGTGATTGAAAAAAATGTGCTTATTCCGACAAGAATTATTGAGAGGGAGTCACACTCATCTATTAATCAAGGGAAGCCTGCTGAA